>DASWER010000390.1:0-5678 GCA_036394655.1 Burkholderiales bacterium | reverse complement strand
AGCGTCCAGCTGAGCAGCATGGTGCCGTGCAGGCCGATGCGTCCGAAGGTGACTTTCAGTCCGACCAGCCCGTTAAAGGCGCAGGGGATGCGTACCGAGCCGCCAGTGTCGCTGCCGATGCCGGCCGGCGCCAGCCGTGCCGCCACGGCGACGCCGGTGCCGCTCGACGATCCGCCCGGCGTGCGATGGGTCTTGAGGTCCCAGGGATTCCATGGCGCGCCCATCAACGGATTGGTGCCCCAGCCGCCGAAGGCGAACTCGACCATGTGCAGTTTGCCGAGCGGCACCATGCCCGCCGCGGTCAAGCGCTCGACCGTATTCGATGTCTCGGCCGCGATGCGCTTCTCCCACATCTTGGAGCCGCCGCTACCGACGCGGCCGGCGATGTCGCAGAGATCCTTGTAGACCACCGGCAGACCGTGCAGCGGTCCAAGCGGAAAGCCGCACGCGCGAGCGGTGTCCGCGGCGTCGGCCAGCGCCTTGGCCTCCGTGGCGTAGACCTCGGTGAAGGCATGCAGCTTGCCGTCGGCCTTGGCGACTCGTGCCAGCAAAACGTCGACGATCTCGCGCGAGGAGAACTTCTTGGCCGAGAGGCCAGCAGCCAGCTCGATGAGCGTCAGGTCATGGAGTTGCATCAGTAAGTCGCTCTTCCGCCGGAGAGATCGAATACCGCCGCCGTGCTGAAGGTGCAAAGCGGCGAGGCGAGCCACGACACCAGCTCGGCCACTTCGTCGACCTCGCCGAAGCGGTTCATCGGGATCTTGGAAAGCATGAACTGGATGTGCTGCTCGGTCATCTGGCTGAACAACTCCGTCTTGACCACCGCCGGCGCGACGCAGTTCACCAGTACGCCGGTCGTCGCAAGTTCCTTGCCAAGCGACTTGGTCAGTCCAATGACACCGGCCTTCGATGCGGAATAGGCCGAGGCGTTGGGATTGCCTTCCTTGCCGGCGACCGAGGCGATGTTGACGATACGGCCCCAGCCGCGCTTGACCATGCCGGCAACGACGGCGCGGTTGCTGAGGAAGACGCCGGTCAAATTGATGTCGATCACCTGTTTCCAGGCATCGACCGGATACTGCACGACCGTCGTGTTGGGCCCGGTGATGCCGGCGCTGGCGATCAGGATGTCGGGGACCCCGAGTTGCTTCTCGGTCGCAGCGAGCGCCGCCGCGATCGATTTGTCGTCGACGACATCGACCGCCACGGCAATCGCATCGCCCAGCGCGGCGGCGGATTGCTTGGCGCGGTCCATGTCGCGGTCCCACAAGGCGACGCGGCCGCCGCCACCGGCGATTTTCATCGCGCAGGCAAGCCCGATGCCGCGCGCACCGCCGGTGACAACGGCGGTCCGCCCCTTGAACAACTCGCCCGCCATGGTTACCTCCCAAACGCTTGAATTATCTGGCGTTTCCAACCATACCGGCGCGCCAATCCATCCGCTACACTGACGAATGAGCGCCTCAGAAGGCGCGTAAGCGCGCGAAACGGCGCCCCAGCGTTCCAGGAGTTCCATGTCCTCGCCCAAGCCGGCATCGATCGACGCCACCCTCGAGCTTCTGAAGGCGGGCGACTACATCGCTGACCGTAGCCTCGCCACCGTGCTCTATCTCGCGCTGAAGCTCGGCCGTCCGCTGTTCTGCGAGGGCGAGGCCGGCGTCGGCAAGACCGAGATCGCCAAGGTGCTGGCGACGACGCTGAGGCGCCCGCTGATCCGCCTGCAATGCTACGAGGGCCTCGATGTCTCCTCGGCCGTCTACGAGTGGAACTACGCCCGCCAGATGATCGAAATCCGCCTGGCGGAGGCGCAGGGCGTGCAGGACCGCGGCGAACTGGCCGCCGACATCTTCAACGAGCGTTTCCTGATCCGGCGCCCGCTGCTCGAGGCGCTGGAACCCCATGTCGAGGGCGCACCGGTCCTGCTGATCGACGAACTCGACCGTACCGACGAACCCTTCGAGGCCTATCTCCTCGAGGTGCTGTCCGATTTCCAGGTGACCATCCCGGAACTCGGCACCATCAAGGCGGCGCAGACGCCGATCGTGATCATCACGTCCAACCGCACGCGCGAAATTCACGACGCCCTGAAGCGGCGCTGCTTCTACCACTGGGTCGACTACCCCGACGCGAGCCGCGAGCTCGAGATCCTGCATCGCAAGGCGCCCAAAGCGGGCGCCACGCTCTCCAAGGAAGTGGTGGCCTTCGTGCAGCGGCTGCGCAAGACCGAGCTGTTCAAGCTGCCCGGGGTCGCCGAGACCATCGACTGGGCCAACTGCCTGGTGGCGCTCGATCGCGTGGCGCTCGACCCGGAGACGGTCAACAACACCCTCGGCGTGCTGCTCAAGTACCGCGACGACCTCGAGCGCGTCGCCGGCGAAGAGGCCGAGCGCCTGGTGAGCGAGGCGAAGACCACCGCGGCGACCGCCTGAACGGGCAATGAGCACCGGTAACTTCCTGCGGCGCCTGTTCGGCAACGGCGTCGACACCGTCGACCGGCGTGTGCACGAGCTGATGTCGCACTGCCAGGCGCTGCTCGCCGAGAGCGGCGAATACGCGAGCATGGCGATTGCGAGTGACGCGCTCGCCGCCTATCACGCGCTCGACGAGCGCGCGCGCGAGGCGTTCTTCGACTTGCTGGTGAGCCGCTATTCGCCGGCGCCGGATGCGGTGGTGCGCGCCGCCGCGCTCTATCAGAGCAATCCCTCGCCCGAGAAGCTGATCGAGCTGCAGGCGATCGTCGAGCCCGAGCGCCAGGAGCTGTTCCGGCGCCTCAACATGGCGCCGGGCGGCACCGCGGCGCTGGTCGAGATGCGCAAGACCCTGCTCAAGGGCCTGCGCGAGCATCCGGCGTGGAAGCTGATCGACTTCGACCTGATGCACCTGTTGCGCTCGTGGTTCAACCGCGGCTTCCTGCGCCTGGAGCGCATCGACTGGCGCACGCCCGCGCTGGTGCTCGAGAAGCTGATCGACTACGAGGCGGTGCACGCGATCCGCGGCTGGTGGGACCTGCGCCGCAGGCTGGAGGGCGACCGGCGCTGCTTTGCCTTCTTTCATCCGCAGCTGCCCGACGAGCCGATCATCTTCATCGAGGTGGCGCTCACGCGCGGCATGAGCGCGCAGGTGCAGCCGCTGCTCGACAAGGGCGCTCCGCTCGAATCGCCCTTGAACGCCGACTGCGCGATGTTCTACTCGATCACCAACTGCCAGGAAGGGCTGCGCGGCATCTCCTTCGGCAACCTGCTGATCAAGCAGGTGGCCGAGGAGCTCAAGCGCGAGTTCCCGCACCTGCGGCGCTTCGCCACGCTGTCGCCGATCCCCGGCTTTCGCCGCTGGCTCAGCGCGGTGCGGCTCAGCGCGGAACATCGCGCGCTGCTCGCGCGCCTCGAAGACGCGGCGTGGCACCTCGGCGAGGTGCCCGAGACCCTGCAGAAGCTGCTTTCCCGGCTATGCGCGCATTACCTGCTGAACGCCAAGCATGGTCCGGAGCCGCTCGACGCCGTGGCGCGCTTCCACCTCGGCAACGGCGCGGCGCTCGAGCGGCTGAACTGGATGGGCGACTCCTCCGAGCAGGGCATGTCGCGCGCCGCCGGCCTGATGGTGAACTACGTGTACTGGCTGGCCGAGCTCGAGAGGAACCACGAGCGCTATTTCCGCGAGCATTTCATCACTGCCTCGCCGCTGATCGAGCGGCTCGCGCGCGAGGCGCCGGTGCTGCCGGCGGTGGAAAAAGGCGCCGCTTGAACCAGGGCCGGTTGCCGGAAAACGTCATGCATTTCGCTCGGCTGCTGCGCGCGGCGGGCTTGCGCATCGGGCCCGATCGCGTGGTCGATTGCGTGCAGGCGCTCGAGATCGCCGGACCCCAGCGGCGTGACGACTGGTACTGGACCATGTCGGCGGTGCTGCTTTCGCGCCAGGAGCAGCGGCCGATCTTCGACCAGGCGTTCCAGATCTTCTGGCGCGACCCGAAGCTCGCCGAGCGCATGATGCAGGTGCTGCTGCCCAAAGCCCACGGCCGCGCGCCCAAGCCCGAGGACCAGCAAAGCCAGCGCCTCACCGACGCGCTGTTCAACCGCAACCGCGAGGACGCGGCGCGCGAGAGCCGCATCGACCTCGAGGCGCGGCTCACGTTCTCCTCGCGCGAGGTGCTGCAGCGCATGGACTTCGACACCATGTCGGCGGCCGAGCTGGCCGAGGCGAAGAAGATGATCTCGCAGCTGCGCCTGCCGCTGCCCGAGATCCGCACGCGGCGCTTCTATCCCCACCGTAACGGGCGCCGCGTCGATCTCAGGGCAAGCTTGCGGGAAAGCCTGCGCGAAGGCGGCGACATCATTCCGCTGGTGCGCGCCGCGCCGCGCGAGCTGCATCCACCGCTGGTCGTGCTGTGCGACATCTCGGGCTCGATGAACCCCTACGCGCGCATGTTCCTGCACTTCCTGCACGCGATCACCAACGACCGGGACCGCGTCTCGGTCTTCGTGTTTGGCACCCGGCTGACCAACATCACGCGCCAGCTGCGGCACCGCGACGTCGACGTGGCGATGGCGAAGGTCGCGGAGGCGATCAAGGACTGGTCGGGCGGCACGCGCATCGGCGCCAGCTTGCGCGAGTTCAACTTCAAGTGGGCGCGGCGCACGCTGGCGCAGAACGCCTGCCTGCTGCTGGTCTCGGACGGCCTCGATCGCGAGGCCGGCGAAGGCCTGGGCGAGGAGATGGAGCGCCTGTCCATGTCGAGCCGCTATGTGGTCTGGCTCAACCCGCTGCTGCGCTACGAGAAGTTCGAGGCGCGGCCCGCCGGCGTGCGCGCGATGCTGCCGCACGTCGATCTGTTCCTGCCCGTGCATAATCTGAAGAGCCTGGTCGACCTTGCCAGGACTCTAAGTAATCCAGTGAAGGAGAAGCCGGCATGGAAATGAGCGGCGAGCAGCTCATACCCGCCCCGCAAAAGGCGGTATGGGAGGCGCTCAACGACCCCGCGGTGCTCAAAGCCTGCGTGCCGGGCTGCGAGTCGATCGAGCTCACCGGCGAGAACGAGTACCTGGTGCTGATGGTGGCGCGCGTCGGTCCGGTGAGCGCCAAGTTCAGGGGCAAGCTGATCCTGTCCGACATCAAGCCGCCGACCTCGTACGCCCTCACCTTCGAAGGCCAGGGCGGCCCGGCCGGCTTCGCCAAGGGCGGCGCACAAGTGCGTCTTGCGAGCGAGGGCAACGCCACCAAGCTGAGCTACGACGTCAAAGCAAGCGTCGGCGGCAAGCTCGCCCAGATCGGCTCGCGCCTGGTCGACGCCGCGGCAAAAAAAGTCGCCGACGATTTCTTCCGCAACTTCAACGCCAAGGTCGGCGGCGCGCACGGCGGCGGCGGGGGTGGCGGCGACGAGGACCAGACCGTGGTGCTCGCGCCACCGCCGAAGGAAAAGGAGCACGACGAGCACGGCAGACCGATCCCGCGCGATCCCGAGCTGCCGGACGTCTCGAACACCACGCTCATCTTCTTCGCCGCGAGCTCGCTGGTGGTCTTCACCGTGGCGCTGGTGGTCCTGCTCCACTGAATGGCCGAGCTCCTGTTCCGCGAAGATCCGTATCTAAAGGCTTGCGACGCCACAATCGTGGCCGTGCACGGCGATGCCATTGAGCTCGACCGCACGGTGTTTTATCCGCTCGGCGGCGGCCAGGCCGGCGACA
>DASWER010000389.1:0-1748 GCA_036394655.1 Burkholderiales bacterium | reverse complement strand
CGCGGTGGTGAAGGACGAGCTCGAGCGCTGGGGGCCGATCGTCAAGGCCTCGGGCTTCAGCGCCGAGGATTAGGGGTGCCACGACCGGCAGCCGGGGACAAGCCTTTTCTTCAGCGCCTCGGTCCCGGCCTGATCACCGGTGCCGCCGACGACGATCCGAGCGGCATTGCCAGCTATTCCCAGGCGGGAGCGCAGTTCGGCTACGGCATGTTGTGGTCGATGTTTTTTACGCTGCCGTTGATGATCGGGATCCAGGTCGTCAGCGCGCGCATCGGCAGGGTCACCGGACACGGCCTGGCGGCGAATATCCGCAATCTCTATCCGGCGTGGCTGCTCTATATCGTGGTCGGCCTGCTGCTCGTCGCCAACACCATCAATCTCGCCGCCGACCTCGGTGCGATGGCGGCCGCGCTGCAGCTGCTGATCGGCGGGCAGCCGCATCTTTACATCGTGTTCTTCGGCGTCCTGTCTCTCGGCCTGCAGGTGTTCATTCCATTTCCGCGCTATGCGCCGATCCTCAAGCTCTTGACCCTGGCGCTGTTTGCCTACGTGGCGACGGTGTTCGTCATCGACATTCCATGGTCGCAAGTGCTGCGGCACACGTTCATGCCCGACCTGTCCTGGCGAGCCGACTACTTCATGATGCTGGTGGCCGTGTTCGGCACCACCATCAGTCCTTACCTGTTCTTCTGGCAGGCGTCGCAGGAGGTGGAGGAGCAGCGCGCGGCACCCGGCGAACAGCCGCTGCGCGAAGCGCCGGAGCAGGCCAAGGCGCATCTGCGGCGCATAAAGATCGATACCTACGTGGGCATGACGTTTTCCAATGTCGTGGCTTACTTCATCATCCTGACGACCGCGGTGACGCTGCACGCCCATGGCATCACCGACATCGAAACCTCGGCACAGGCGGCCGAAGCGCTGCGTCCGATCGCGGGGGAGTTTGCTTTCCTGCTGTTCGCCGCCGGCATCGTCGGCACCGGGATGCTCGCGGTGCCGGTGCTGGGCGGGTCCGCCGCCTATGCGGTCGCGGAGTCGTTTCGCTGGCCGATCGGCCTGGGCCTCAAGCTGGCCGACGGCCTGGGGTTCTACGCCGTGCTGATCACGGCGACCTTGGTCGGCGTGGCGTTGAATTTCACCTCCATCGATCCGGTGAAGGCGCTGATCTGGTCGGCAGTGATCAACGGCGTGATCTCCGTGCCGATCATGGCGGTGATGATGCTGATGGCGGTGCGGCCCGAGGTCATGGGCCGCTTCGTGGTGAGAACGCGCCTCAAAGTACTGGGTTGGCTCGCCACCGCTGTAATGGCGCTTGCGGTCGCGGCAATGACCTTCACTTTCCTCCCTAAATAACGGATACCCCATGGCCTGGCAAACTTTCCTCTCGGTGTTCGGCACGGTGTTCCTCGCCGAGATCGGCGACAAGACCCAGCTCGCCACCATGCTCTACGCCGCGGATGCAAAGAACGCCAAGTGGTGGGCGTTCCTCGGCTCGGCGAGCGCGCTGAAAATCGCTGCGGGCATAGGCTTCATCGCCGTCGGCGTCTGGACGCTGCTGTCGAAATAGTCAGAACTCGGCGTGCAGCCGGAAGCCGTAGATGTTGACCGGGCCGCGATCGGCGTTGTAGGCCGGGTTCTCGACGCGCTGGTAGTCGAGCGTCAGCCAGAAGAACTTGGTGACGCCGATGTTGTAGTAGGCCTCGAAGGCGCGCTCGGGCCGCTGGCGGATGCGGCCGTCGCCGATGAACGCG
>DASWER010000388.1:0-11737 GCA_036394655.1 Burkholderiales bacterium | reverse complement strand
CCTGGTCGCCGGCGTGAACAAGGTCGTGCCCGACCTGGCCGCCGCGTTCGAGCGCATGCGCAACACCGCTGCGGTCCAGGAATGCCGCAAGCTCGACAAGCGCACGCCCTGCGCCGTGACCGGTCGCTGCGACAACGCGGCCTGCCGCGGGCCCGAGCGCCAGTGCGGCAAGATCCTGATCATCGAGAACGAGAAGATCGCCGGGCGCATCACGCTGCTGCTGATCGGCGAGCGCCTCGGCTACTAAACGACGAAGCCACGGCAGCCGTGCTAAATTTCCGTTCGCGACAGTAGACCATCGTTCCGCATCAGGGAACGCCGAGCATCGAGGAGGATGTGCAGGCGGCTGGCCAATCCGCGCTCGGCGACGAGCGTTTCGTTTCCGCGCCGCGCTTTGATCCGAAGTGGCTGATCATTGCGCTGTGCGTGGCGCTCACGCTGTATCTCGGCGTGCTGCCGCTCGCGTTTCTGCTTTGGCAGAGCTTCTTCACGCCGCAAAGCGCGGCCAAGGCCGCGCAATTCACCTTCGGCAACTATGCCGAAGCCTACGGCTCGCGCGACACCTGGATCCTGTTCGGCAACTCGCTGCAGTTCGCCACCGGCGCCGCGGCGATGTCGTTCGCCATCGGCACGCTGCTCGCGTGGATGAACGAGCGCACCAACACGCCTTTCAAGGGCCTGTTTTTCGCCCTGTCCGTGATCCCGCTGATCATCCCGGGGATCCTGTTCACCGTGGCCTGGATTCTTCTCGGCAGCCCGAAGATCGGCCTGATCAACCTGGTGCTGCAGCGGGTCTTCGACACCGACGCGGTGTTCTTCAACGTCTACTCGCTCGCCGGCATGATCTGGGTCGACGGCCTGCACTATTCGCCGGTCGCTTTCCTGCTGATGACCGCGGCGTTCCGCGCCATGGATCCGTCGCTCGAGGAGTCGGCGATCATGAGCGGCGCGAACGTGCTGCAGGTCGCGCGCCGCGTGACGCTGCCGCTGGCGTGGCCGGCAATCTTCGCCACGCTCCTGATCCTCTTCGTGCGGGCGATCGAATCTTTCGAAGTGCCGGCGTTGCTCGGGCTTCCCGTTGGACTGCAGGTGTTCACCTCCGCCATCTACCAGGCGGTGCACCGCTACCCGAGCCAGATCGGCCTTGCATCGGCCTACGCGGTGACGCTGCTGGCGATCACCAGCGTCGGCGTCTATATGCAGTCGCGCTTGTCGTCGAGCGGCAGCAAGTACGCCACCATGACCGGCAAGGGCTTCCGCCCGCGGCCGATCGATCTCGGGCGCTGGCGCTATCTCACCACCGCGATTTTCCTCGCCTACTTCCTGTTCATCGTGGTGCTGCCCTTCGCGGTGCTGCTCTGGTCGTCGCTGCAGAAGTTCTACGCCGTGCCATCGATGGAGGCACTTTCTCGTCTAACTCTCGACCCGTACCGCACCATCATCAGCTATCCGAACATCGTGCGCTCGGTGTGGAACAGCCTGCTCCTCGCCCTGGCGAGCGCGACCATCATCATGTTCGTCACCTCGGTGATCTGCTGGATCGTGGTGAAGACCAAGCTGCCGGGGCGCTGGCTGCTCGACAACTTCGCCTCCCTGCCGATGGTGTTCCCGGGCATCGTGCTCGGCCTCGCGATCATGATCCTCTACCTCACGCTGCCGGTCGGCATCTACGGCACGATCTGGATCATGCTGATCGCGTATGTCACGCGCTTCATGCCGTACGGGCTGCGCTACAACACCACTTCGATGCTGCAGATCCACAAGGAGCTCGAAGAATCTGCTGCCATGAGCGGCGCATCGTGGTGGACGACCTTCCGCCGCATCATCCTGCCGCTGCTCAAGCCCGGGCTGGTCGCCGGCTGGATCTACATCGTCATCGTATCGATCCGCGAGCTCTCCAGCTCGATCCTGCTCTACAGCCCCGGGACCGAAGTCATTTCCATCGTGATCTGGGAGCTGTGGGAGAACGGCCAATACGTCGAGCTCTCGGCGCTTGGGGTGATGTTCATCCTCGGCCTTTTCGTGCTGGTGCTGGTGGCGCAATGGGTCGGGCGCCGCTTTGGAATTCGCGAAATCTAGATGCTCACGGTCAAGGGACTCTGTACCGACTACCTCGGCGAGCGCGGCCAGCCGATCCGCGCGGCGAACGACGTTGGCTTCGAGGTGCCGCCGGGCAGGCTGTTCACGCTGCTCGGGCCGAGCGGCTGCGGCAAGACCACCACGCTGCGCTCGATCGCCGGCCTCGAGCGGCCGCGTCTGGGCGAAATCAGCGTCGGCGGCGACCTGGTTTACTCCGCCGACAAAAACATATTTATTCCGCCGAACCAGCGCGGCCTGGGCATGGTGTTCCAGTCCTACGCCATCTGGCCGCATATGACGGTGTTCGAGAACGCCGCATTCCCGCTGCGCGTGGGCCGCAAGCGCTTCTCTCGCCGGGAGCTGGACGAGCGGGTGATGCGGGTACTTAAAACCGTCGACCTGGAGGAGATGGCGCAGCGCGAAGCGACCAAGCTCTCGGGCGGCCAGCAGCAGCGCCTGGCGCTCGCGCGAGCCCTGGTGATGGAGCCGCGCATCCTGCTGCTCGATGAGCCGCTCTCCAATCTCGATGCGAAGCTGCGCGAGCGCATGCGGTTTGAATTGAAACGGCTGCAGCGCGAGCTCGGCATCACCACGGTATACGTGACGCACGACCAGAGCGAAGCGCTGGCGCTGTCGCACTCGATCGCCGTGATGAACCGTGGCCGCATCGAGCAGATCGGCACGCCGCGCGAGATCTACGAGCGGCCGTCGAACCAGTTCGTCGCCGATTTCGTCGGCAGCACCAACTTCATCGACGCTACCGTGAGGGCGGCGGACGGCGCGCCCGGGTTCTATCGCGTGAGCTGCGAGCTGGGTGAGTTGCAGGCGCTGGCGCTCGACGTGCTCAAGCCGGCCGACAAGGTGGTGCTCTCGGTGCGACCCGAGGACATCCATCTGAGCGAGTCGCGCCCGCAGGGCGAAACCAACATATGGGAGGGCACCGTTGATCAAAAAGTCTTTCTGGGCGAGTTCGTCGACTTCCAGGTCGCGGTCGGCGAGCGCCGGCTGCAATCGCGCGCACACCCGTCGCTGCGCACGCGGGTGGGCGAGCCGATCTATCTGCGCATCGAGCCGGAAAAATGCGTCGCGCTAAGAACCTGAAACGCTGGTCCTCCGATGTGATCGTGGACCTGCTGCACGCCTACAAGCTGCCCTATGCGGCGATGAATCCGGGCGCCTCGTATCGCGGCCTGCACGATTCCCTCGTCAACTATGGCCGCAACAAGCCGTACCTCATGTTGTGCCAGCACGAGGAGACCGCGGTGCAGATCGCGCACGGCTACGCCAAGGCGAGCGGAAGACCGATGGTGGCGATCCTGCACAACCTCGTCGGCCTGTTGCACGCCAACATGGCCGTGTACTACGCGTACGCCGACCGCGCCCCGGTGTTCATCATCGGCGCCACCGGCCCGATGGACGAGACCAAGCGCCGGCCGCGCATCGACTGGATCCACACTGCGCTGGTGCAAGGCGAGGCGGTGCGTGCTTATACCAAGTGGGACTACCAGCCGACCGTGATCGACGGCGTGCCGGAATCCTTCGCGCGCGCCTATGGCGTGATGATGAGCGAGCCGCGCGGGCCGATCTACATGTGCTACGACGCGTGGCTGCAGGAGAAGCCGCTCGACCACGACGTGCCTTTGCCTCCGGCATCGGCACAAAAAATCCCCACCGCCCTAGCGCCGGACCCGGCGGCCCTGGCGCGTGCGGCAAAGATCCTGGTTGGTGCAAAGCGGCCGGTGATCCTCGCGGAGTTCGTCGGCCGCGACCCCGCCGGCTTCCACGCGCTGGTTGAGCTCGCCGAGACGCTCGGTGCGCCGGTGTACGACGTCAACGCGCGTCTCAACTTCCCCAGCCGTCATCCGCTCAACCTGAGCATGGTCAAGGATGTCTTCCGCGACGCCGACGTCCTCCTCTGCCTGGACACCCGGGACTGGGAGCGCGCGACGACCGAGCTGGTGAGTACCACGCGGAAGGTGACGTCGATCGTCCCAGCCGGCTGCAAGTGGATCGACATCGGCTTCGGCGACCTCGAGATCTCGAGCTGGGCGATGGACTACCAGCGCCTCGCGCACGCTGACCTGCGCATCATCGCCGACACGACGCTGGCGATTCCCGCGCTCACCGGGCTGCTAAAGGGCAAAGTGAAGAATGCTCCGCGGCGTCGCAAGGCGGCGGAGGCGCTCGGCGCAAAGGCGCGCAAAGGCTGGGAGAAGGAAGCGAAGCAGGATTGGGACGCGAGCCCGATCACGCTGCCGCGCCTTGCGACTGAGATCTGGAACGCGATCAAGGACGAAGACTGGGTGCTGACGGCCAATACGCTGGAGGACTGGACGCGCATCCTGTGGGACTTCGACAAGCCGTACCGGCACCCGGGCAAATCGCTCGGCACCGCGACGCAGATCGGGATCTCGCTCGGCGTCGCGCTGGCGCACCGCGACCAGAAGCGCCTGGTGGTCGACATCCAGCCCGACGGCGATCTGATGTTCGACGCCGGCGCGCTGTGGGTGGCGGCGAAGCATCGCATCCCGATGCTCGTGGTGATGTACAACAACCGCGCCTACTACAACGACTGGGAGCACCAGATCCGCATGGCGAAGCTGCGCGGCACGCCGGTCGAGCGCGCCTACATCGGCATGGACATGGACGACCCGGCGCCCGATTTCGCCTCGATCGCGAAGGCGATGGGCTGGTACGCCGAAGGCCCGATCGACAAGCCCGGCGCCGTAGCCGCGGCGCTCAAGCGCGCCATCAAGCGCGTGCAGGGCGGGCAGCCGGCGCTGATCGATACGATCACGCAGAAGCGATGAAAAGGGGTCTGACCCCTTTTATTCTGGTGTTTGCGCTCGCCACGGGCAGCGCCTGGGCGCAGCAGGTCGTCAACGTGTACTCGTCGATGGCGGAGAAGGACCTGCGCCAGCTGGTCGCCGAGTTCGAGCGCCGCCACGGCGTCAAGGTGAATCTCTGGCGCTCGGGCAAGAACCGCATCCTGCAGCGCGTCATCTCGGAGGCGCGCGCCGGGCGCCACGAGGTCGACGTGATCCACAATCCGTCGCCGGAGATGGAGGCGCTTCATGGCGAGAGGCTCTTGAAGGCGGTGGACTCGCCATTGCATGCCAACCTGATCCCGCAGGCGGTGGCGCCGCACCGCGAATGGGCCGGGCCGCGCGTGTACATCTTTGTGCAGGCCTATAACACCCGTTTGGTCAGCAAAGCCGATTTGCCCAAGGCCTATGCCGATTTGCTGCAGCCGCGCTGGAAGGGCCGCATCGCCATCGAGGGCAAGGAGCAGGAATGGTTCTACACCGTGGTGCAGGCGATGGGCGAGGCGCAGGGACTGAAGCTCTTCCGCCAGCTCGCCGCCAACGGGCTGCAGGTGCGCATGGGCAATGCGTTGCTCACGAACCTGGTGGTCGCCGGCGATGTCCCTTTTGCGCTAACCCTGTACAGCTATCTGCCGGACCAGGCGCGGCGCGCCGGCGCCCCGATCGACTGGATTGCGCTCACGCCGACCATCGCCGCCACCGACGCCGTGGGCATCGCCGCCCGCGCGCCGCACCCGCAGACGGCGCAGCTGTTCTACGACTTCATGCTGGGAGACGGGCAGCCGCTGATGGCGGAAATGGGGCACCTGGTGTCGCACCGGCGCATCGTGCCGGAGCTGGAGCGCTTCAAGCTCAGCTTCATCGATCCGGCGGCAGTGATCGCGGATTACGATCGCTGGACCAAGATCTTCGACGATACGATCCACAACCGACCATGACCAGTGCCGAAGAAAACGTAATGCTCACTCGAACCGGCGCGGGCACGGCGATGGGCGAGCTATTCCGGCGCTATTGGCTGCCGGCGCTCCTGGCTGAAGAACTGCCGGAGCCCGATTGCCCGCCGGTGCGCGTCAAGCTGCTGGGCGAGCGGCTGATCGCGTTTCGCGACACGGCGGGGCGCCTCGGGCTGGTCGATGAATTCTGCGCGCATCGCGGCGTCTCGCTCTGGTTCGGGCGCAACGAAGAGAACGGCCTGCGCTGCTCCTACCACGGCTGGAAGTACGACATCACCGGCCAGTGCATCGAGATTCCCTCGGAGCCCGACAATCCGCGCCTTTGCCAGCGCATGAAGCTCAAGAGCTATCCGCTGGTCGAGCGCGGCGGCGTGCTGTGGACCTACATGGGCGCGGCGCAGCACCAGCCGCCGGCGCCGGCGTATGAATGGATCGACCTGCCGCAGACGCAGCGCCACGTTAGCAAGCGGCTGCAGGAAAGCAATTACCTCCAGGCAATGGAAGGCGGCCTGGATTCGATCCATTCCACCTTCCTGCATCGCGGCTCGGTCGAGGACGACCCGCTGCTGAAGCGCGACGCCGAAAGCGCGGCGATGATCAAGGGTGATCCGAGCCCGGCATTCGTGCCGCTCACCTCGCCCGGCGGGCTCTACATCTGCACGCGCCGCAAGGTCGGCGACGACCGCTATTTCTGGCGCGTCACGCAATTCCTCATGCCGTGCTTCAACCTGTTTCCCCCTTATGGCGACAATCCCTGCGGCGGCCATGCCTGGGTGCCGCTCGACGATGAAAGCTGCTGGGTGTTCAACGTCGACTACCATCCGCGGCGCGCCCTCACCGCGGCCGAGCTCGAAGGCGCGCGCAACGGCCGCGGCGTGCATGTGCCGCTGGTTTCTGGCAGCTTCCTGCCGGTGGCGAACCGGCGCAACGACTACCTGATCGATCGCGCGGCACAGAAGGCGCGCCGCACGTTTTCCGGCGTGCTCGGCGTCGGCGTGCAGGACGCGGCGATCCAGGAAAGCATGGGTTTCATCGCCGATCGTCCGCGAGAACACCTGGTCGCTACCGACAAGGGCATCGTCATGACGCGCCGGCGCCTGCTCGACGCCGCGAATGCGCTTGCCAGGGGCGAGGCGCCGCCGGGCCTCGATCCCGCGGCGCAGCGCGTGCGCGCCCTGTCGCGCGTCGCGCCGCGCGAGCTGCCGGTAGAGGAGGTGCTCGCATGACGCTCACCGTCGGGGTCGTCGGCGCCGGCCGCATGGGAATGCCGATCATCGGCCACCTCGCTCGCAAAGGATTTTTCACCCAGGTCTACGACATCGACGGCGGCAAGCGCGCCACGGTTGAAATGCGCGGTGCGCGCTGGGCGGCCGATCTCGAGGGGCTGGCCGCGGCAAGCGAGGTGCTGCTGGTGTGCGTCGGCTACGACGAGGAGCTGCGCGAGCTGTTTCCGCGGCTCTCTGCTTCGGCCAGGAGCGGTGCGATTCATGCAGTACTGAGCACCGTGCATCCGAAGACGGTGCAGGCGCTGGCCTCCGCGGCGCCGCAGGGCATCGCGGTGGTGGATGCCACCATGTGCCGCGGCGGCCGGGCGGCGGACGAGGGCACGCTGCTTTGCTTCGTGGGCGGCGAAGCCGAAACGGTCGAGCGCTTGCGGCCGGTGCTCGCGGCATTCGCAGCCGACATCGTGCATACCGGCGCGGCGGGCAGCGCGCAGGTTGCCAAGGCGGCGAACAACCTGATCCTGTGGGCTTGCCTGGTCGCCGATCATGAAGCGCTGGCGCTCGCACAGCGCTATGGCGTGGACGTAGAGATGCTGCGCAAGGCGCTCGCCATCTCGAGCGCATCCAACGATGCCTTGGCGAAGTGGGGCACGCAAACCATGGCCTGGGCCGAGGACGACATGGCGATCGTCGCCGAGATGGCGCGCGAACGCGGCCTCAAGCTGCCGCAGACCGAGGTGACGCGCGAGATCTGCCGCAGCCTCAAGCCGCGGCGCTACAAGCTCGACGAATACGGAAAATGAGTCGGGGTCAGACCCCTGCCGAATCCAGGGGCCGCACTTTGTCGCAGGGGTCTGACCCCAGGATTTTCTTATTCGCGCTGCTCTGCACGGCGCTGATGCCCCTCGCCGCTGCTGCTGACGCGGTCTCCGCGATAGCGCTCTACGAAGGGCCCGATCGCGCCAAGCGCCTCGCCGAAGGCGCGCGCAAGGAGGGCGGCGTACTCAATCTCTATACCTCGCTCACGCTCGAGGACATGGCGGCGCTGAACGGCGCCTTCGAGGCCGGGCACGGCATCAAGGTCCGCATGTGGCGCGCGGCCTCCGACAAGCTGGTGCAGCGTGTGCTGACCGAAGCTAAGGCCGGGCGCGACGAGCTCGACATCGTCGAGACCAACGCGCCGCCGCTCGAATCGCTGCACCGCGAAGGGGTGCTGCAGGAAGTGCGCTCGCCGCGGCAGCGCGAGCTGATCGCGGCGGCACTGCCGGCGCATCGCGAGTGGGTCGGATCGCGGCTGAACGTCTTCGTGCAGGCCTACAACACGCGGTTGGTGGACAAGGCGGAGCTGCCGCGGACTTACCAGGACCTGCTGCATCCGAGGTGGAAAGGCCGGCTCGGAATAGAGGCGGCCGACGAGGACTGGTTCGCCGCGGTCGTGACCGGCCTGGGCGAGCCTGCCGGTCTGCAGCTTTTCCGCCAAGTGGTCGCTACCAACGGCGTCTCGGTGCGCCGGGGACATACGCTGCTCACCAACCTGGTGGCCTCGGGGGAGGTGCCGCTTGCCCTGACGGTCTACAACTTCACCGCCGAGCAGTTGAAGCGCAAGGGGGCGCCGCTCGACTGGTTCGTGATCGCCCCGGCGGTGGCGCGCGCCAACGGCCTGGCACTGGCGCGCCGCGCGCCGCATCCGCACGCGGCGCTCCTTTACTACGACTTCATGATCGGCGAGCAGGGCCAGCGCATCCTGCAGGAGCGCGGCTTCGTGCCGGCGCACCGCGCGCTGCAAGGCGCGCTCGCTGGCGAGCGCCTCAAAGTCGTCGACCCGGCGCTGATGCTCGACGAGGCGGAGAAATGGGCCCGGCTGTACGCGTCAATTTTCGTCGCGCCGCGGCGCTGAACGTTGTGGCGGCGCGACGGCTCGCTTGACAGCCCTCCGTCAGGTCGGTACGTTCCCTCGCGTCCGTTCCAGCGTCGGGATCACAGTTCCGGATAGCGGAACATTCTTCTGGGAGGAGGAAAGATGAGAAGGACAGCACTTGCCGTCGCCGTGGGTGGGCTCTTCATGGCGCCCGCCGCTCAAGCGCAAATCACTTTTGGTAACGAACAGCTGGGCACTTTGCAGATCTACGGCAAGCTTTACCCGCAGGTCGGCTGGGGCAGCAGCAAAGACGCAACGCAACCCGGAGCGAGGGTCTCGAACCTGGTCACGGGGACTGCGAGCAACACCCTCGGTGGAACCACCCCGATCACCTCGCCGGGCGCCCGCAGGGCCGTGGACACGCAGAACTCGTACCTCGGTTTCAGGGGCGAACGCGACCTGGCCAGCGTCGGCGCAGGGTTGAAATTCATTTGGCAGCTCGAGCAGTCGGTGAACTTCGACAATCCCGACTGCGGTGCGAACGGCGGTGCGAACACCGCATGCGCAGGGTTCTCCACGCGCAACTCGTTCCTTGGCGCGCGCACGCGATTCGGCACCGTGAAGCTCGGCATCATGGACACGATCTACAAGGACTACGGCGACACGATGCAGATGTTCGGCATCTCGAGCGGCAACTTCGTGTCGGCGAGCAATATGCTCTCGCACATCGGCGTCGGCCGCAGCAACACCGCGCGCTTCCATGAGCGCCAGCCGAACTCGATCCAGTACGAGACGCCGCAATTCGCCGGCTTCACCGGCGGCTACCAGTATTCCCCGGACGAATCGCGCATCACCTCGGGCGGTGGCACCGATGCGAGCCTGCATTCCTATGGCGTCAAGTGGGACAGCCGGCGCTTTTACGTCTCGGTCCACCAGGAGATCCACAACGACCGCTTCGGCGGATCGAACAACTCGGTCGCCGCGCTTTCGAACGTGGGGACGAGTGGTGCGCACTCGCGTGACACCGGCAACCGCCTTAGCGCCGAGTGGCGCTACAGCGAGAACCAGCGCGTCGTGTTCGATATCTCGCGCCTGCGCTATCGCGAGCGCGGCCAGGTGACCACTGCGCCCAAGTTCGAGGCCTACACCCACAGCACTTGGGCGATCGGCTGGGATGGTGGGTTTGGCGGGCCGCTGCGCCTCGCGGTGCAATTCATTCGCGGCAACGAAGGCAATTGCTCGATTACCAACGGCATAGCCTGCTCCACCACCGGGCTCACCGGATCTCAGCTGAACGCCGGCGTGCGCTGGCGCTTCGACCGGCAGACCTTCATTTACGCCATCGGCAGCAAGCTGCAGAACGGGCCTTCAGCTCGTTACGACAACTGGGCGGCAGCCGACCCGGCGCGCGGCGCGGACATCCTGCAGGGCGCGATTGGGGTGAGCTACACGTTCTAGCCTTAGATGCAGCACAAAGAACGGGCGCCTCGGCGCCCGTTCTTATTTCTGGAGGATTCGACTTGTTGATTGGAATGGCGGTCGCTGCAGCTCTGCTGGTGCCGGCGGTGGTGATGGCGGCAGCGGCGGCGCCCGGGCCGCACAAGGCGCTTTACCTCTACGAGGGGGCCGATCGCGACAAGCGCATCCTCGAGGGTGCGCGCAAGGAAAAGCAGCTCCTCATCTACACCTCGCTCAACCTCAAGGATTCGCTGCCGATCAAGGAGGTGTTCGAGAAGAAATACGGCGTGCGCCTGGAGATCTGGCGCTCGTCGAGCGAGAAGGTGCTGCAGCGCGCGCTCACCGAGGCGCGCGCCGGGCGCTTCGCGGTCGATGCCTTCGAGCTGAACGGCCCGGAGCTGGAAGCGATGTACCGCGAGGGGCTGCTGGAGGAGTTCTACAGCCCGCATTTCAAGAGCCTGCCGCCGGCGGCGTTTCCGAAGCACCGCCATTACGCCGCCGACCGCTTCAATTTCTTCACCATCGCCTACAACACGAATCTGGTGAAGCCGAACGAGGTGCCGAATTCCTACGAAGACCTGGCGCATCCTCGTTGGACCGGGAGGATCGGCATCGAGGCTGGCGATACCGACTGGTTCGCCTCGATCGTCAAGTTCATGGGCGAGGAGAAGGGCCTGGCGCTCTTCCGCAAGATCGCACAGCAGAAGCCGCAGCTTCGCACCGGGCACACGCTAATGGCCGGGCTGATTGCGTCCGGGGAGATCCCGCTCGCGGCGACGATCTACAACCACAATGCCGAGCGCCTGCTGGTGACCGGCGCACCGGTCAAGTGGAAGGCCCTGACGCCGACTTTCGGGCGCCCCAACGGCGTCGCGGTGGCGAAGCGTACCGACCGGCCGCATGCCGCGCTGCTGTTCGTCGACTTCATGCTCTCGCCGGAGGGCCAGGAGCTCATCAAGAAAGCCAACCGCGTGCCGGCCAGCACCGCGGTCGACACCAACCTGAACAAGTTCCCCTACCAGATGATCGATCCGGCGATGGTGCTCGACGAGTCGCAGAAGTGGGAGAAAATCTGGTCGGAACTCTTCCTCAAGGGACAGGCCATAAAGAAGGAGGCCGACTGATGGGCAAAGAATCGCATTACAGCAGCAAACGAGACCGCGTCTTCGTGCGCGGCATCCAGGGCCAGTACAGCCTGAAGGACGAGCTGGCGCGGCTGCGCGCGCTGCCCCGGGTGATCAAGGGCAAGGACCTGACCTTCAACGACGGGCCGCAGTCGTTCAGCAAGCACTTCGTCGAGCCGATCGACGGCCTGGGGCAGACGCTGCACGTGCACCTCGA
>DASWER010000387.1:0-2003 GCA_036394655.1 Burkholderiales bacterium | reverse complement strand
GCGGGTGCGGCTGCTGGAACGGACGCGGCCACACGTTGACGTATTCGAAGTGGAAATGCCGGCCGTGAAACTCGAACGGCCCGGGCTCGGTCCAGGCGCGCACGATGAGATCGTGCGCTTCGTTGAACTTGCCGAGCGAGTACGTCGGATTTACGCCCGAGGCGTGGTATTCGCAGCCGATGCCGCGCACGAAGCCGGAGATCAGGCGCCCGCCGGTGATGTTGTCGATCATCGAGTGCTCTTCCGCGACGGTCAGCGGGTTCGCCCGCAGCGGTAGCGCGCTTCCCAGAATGGCGATCTTCGCCTTCGACGTGCGGCGAGCGAGCGCCGAGGCGGTGACGATGGGCGATGGCATGAGCCCATACGTGGTCTGGTGGTGCTCGTTGACGCAGAGCGCATCGAAGCCGAGCGTCTCCGCGTACTCCATCTCGTCGAGATAGCGGTTGTAGAGCTTGTGGCCCTTCTGCGGGTCGTAGAGCCGGTTCGGCAGCGTGACCCACGAATGCGGATACTTGTCGGCCTCGGCGAGATCGAGGTCGGCGTACGGCATCAGGTGGAACAGCATGATGTTCACCGGCCGAACTCCTTCACCAGCCGCGCGAACTCCTCGGGCTTCTCGGTGTGCGGCAAATGGCCGCACTGCTTCACGATGTTGACGCGCGCGCCGGGGATGAGCTTCTGCAGCTCTGCGGCGTACGCCGAAGGCAGGATCTTGTCATGATCGCCCCAGATGAGCTGCGTCGGCACCTTGATGCGATGCAGCCACTTGGCGAGATGCGGATCGAACATGCGCGGCTCCCACGCGAGGCGCGCGACGGTGTACTGGTTCTTCACTTCCTGCTCGACCTGCTCGGGCGTCGCCGGCTGCGCGAGCATGCGCTCGGCGATCTTCTGGTCGTAGAACAGGTTGCGCACCTTCTCCTCGGGCGACCACAGGAACACGTCGCCGCGCTTGATCCCTGGCACGTAGATGCCGAGCGGTCCCACCGCCGTGAGCCGCCGCAGGCGCGAGACGTCGCGCACCGCGATCTCCAGCGCGAGCCAGCCGCCGATCGACGAGCCGACGAGATGCACGTCGCGCAGCTCGAGCTGGTCGATGAAGTCCAGGTAGAAGTAAGCCAGGTCATGGATGTTGTCGAGCCACGCCGGCTCGTCCGAGCTGCCGAAGCCGGGATGCTCGGGCACCAGCACCTCGTAGCTCTGCGCGAGCAGCTCCATGAACGGACGCACCGCCGGAGCCCCGTTCGCGCCATGCAGGTACAGCAGCGTGGGGCCGCGGCCGCCGCGCTTCACGGTAATGCGCGTGTCGCGTACCCGGACTTCCTCCTGCGAAAAACCCATCAGTCGACCTTGATCTTCGCGTCGCGCACCACGCCGCTCCACTTGTCATAGTCGCTCTTCATGAGCTGCGCCAGGCCTTCGGGACCGAGCGGCGTCGGTTCGAGCGAGAAGGCGCGGATGCGCTCCGTGATTTCCGCTACCGGCACTGCCGCGGTGATCTCAGCGGCCAGCCGGGAAACGATCTCGCGCGGCGTGCCTGCCGGCGCGAGCACGCCGAACCACGGATAGGCGTCGTAGCCCGGGAAGCCGGACTCGGCGATCGTCGGCAGCTCGGGATAGGAAGCGATGCGCTGCTGCGTGGCGACCGCCAGCAGCCGGACCTTGCCGCCGCGCTCGAAGGCGGCGGCATTGCCGAGCACGGTGAAGAAAATCGGCACCTGCCCCGCCACCGCATCTGCCATTGCCGGATTGCAGCCGCGGTACGGGACATGCGTGAGGTCGATGCGGGCCTGCAGGTTCAGGAGCTCGCCCGCGAGATGCAGCACGGTGCCGTTGCCGCAGGAAGAGAACGCGTATTTGCCCGGATTCGCCTTGACGAGTGCGATCAGCTCGGCGACCGACTTCGCCGGGAACGCGGGATGCACGCCCAGCACCACCGGCCCGCGCGCCATCACCGCAATGGGCGCGAAGTCCTTGAACGCGTCGTACGACACCTTGGCGCC
>DASWER010000386.1:0-19662 GCA_036394655.1 Burkholderiales bacterium | reverse complement strand
CGCGCTTCGCGCCTCAAGCGCGTGCCGTAGAGCACCAGGGTCTGCACCGTCTCGGGCAGGTTCTCGAACGGCACCTCGACGTCGAACTTGAAATGCGCGGCGAGGCTGGTGAGCATCTGGAAATAGAACTGGTTGCGCCGGTCCCAGCCGCGGATTGCGCCGCTCGCGAGGCTGAGGCCGGGGTGGGCGACGACGCGCTTGGGATCGAAGAAGCTGACGCTGCCGAGGCCGTCGCACTCCGGGCACGCACCCATCGGGTTGTTGAACGAGAACAGGCGCGGCTCGAGCTCGGGCAGCGCGTACTCGCAGGTCGGCACCGGGCAGGCGTATTTGGCCGAGAAGAGATGCTCGTGCGCGCTTTCGGTTTCGACCACGATCGCGCGGCCATCGGCGTGGCGCAGCGCCGTTTCCAGCGATTCCGTGAGGCGCTGCTTGGCGTCCGCGCGCGCGCGAATGCGGTCGACTACCACGTCCACCGAGTGCTTGGTGTTCTTCGCCAGGCGCGGCGCCGCGTCGAGCTCGTGCACTCTTCCGTCGATGCGCACGCGGGTGAAGCCCTGCGCGCGCAGCTCCTCCAGCAGCCCGGCCTGCTCGCCCTTGCGTCCGATCACCACCGGCGCGAGCACCATCAGGCGCGTGTCCTCGGGCAGCGCGAGGAGCTGATCGACCATCTGCGCTACCGAGTGCGCCTGCAGCGCGAGCCCATGATCGGGGCAATAGGGCGTGCCGACGCGCGCGAAAAGCAGGCGCAGGTAATCGTGGATCTCGGTCACCGTGCCCACCGTCGAGCGCGGGTTATGGCTCGCGGCCTTCTGCTCGATCGCGATCGCGGGCGAGAGACCCTCGATCAGGTCGACGTCGGGCTTCTCCATCAGCTGCAAAAATTGCCGCGCGTAGGCCGAGAGCGATTCGACGTAGCGGCGCTGGCCCTCGGCGTAAAGCGTATCGAAGGCGAGCGAGCTCTTGCCGGAGCCCGAAAGGCCGGTAATTACCACCAGGCGATTGCGCGGCAGCTCAACCGAAAGATTCTTCAGGTTGTGGGTGCGCGCGCCGCGGATGCGAATCGAGTCCAAGAAATGCCGGAGAAAAAGTGAAACCAGCTACTATAGCGCGCTTCACTTTCGCGCCGCACTCCCCCTTTGCATCCTGACCGCATGAGCGCCGCCGAACTGCGCGCCGGCGCAAGCCTTGCCGGCGTATTCGGGCTGCGCATGCTCGGCTTGTTCCTCATCCTGCCGGTGTTCGCGGTGCATGCGCCGACGCTCGCCGGCGGCGACAACCTGACGCTGGTCGGCATTGCGCTGGGCGCTTACGGTCTTTCGCAGGCGATCCTGCAGATCCCCTTCGGCATGGCTTCCGATCGCTGGGGGCGCAAGCCGGTGATCTATGTCGGCTTGCTGATCTTCGCCGCGGGAAGCTTCGTCGCCGCCGGCGCGCACGACATCTGGACCACGATCGCGGGCCGCACGCTACAGGGCGCGGGCGCCATCTCGTCGGTGGTGGTGGCGCTCGCGGCCGATCTCACGCGCGAGCAGCATCGCACCAAGACCATGGCGATGATCGGCGCCATGATCGGCCTGGCGTTTGCCGTGTCGCTGGTGGCGGCACCCGTGCTCTACCAGTGGATCGGCATGGGCGGACTGTTCAGCCTGACCGGCGTGCTGTGCCTTGCGGCGCTCGGCGTAGTGAAAGGTCTCGTGCCGGATGTCGCAACGCGCGAGCGGCCGCCGCCCGTGGCCGGCGCCTTGCGTGCCGCGCTGGCGCCTGAGCTGCTGCGCGTCAACCTCGGTATCTTCGTGCTGCATCTCGTGCAAATGGCGATGTTCGTGGTGCTGCCGCTGCAGCTGGTGCATGCGGGGCTGGAACTGCCGGATCACTGGAAGCTCTACCTGCCGGTGGTGCTGGTGTCGTTCGCATTCATGGCCCCGCCGATCATTTACGCCGATCGGCGCAATCGGCCGAAGCCGGTGCTCGCCGCAGCCATCGCCCTTCTTGTCCTGGTCGAATGCCTGCTGCCGCTCGCCGCCAGCGTGCGGGCGCACGCTTTCGCGATACTCGCGTTCTTCGTGGCCTTCAACGTGCTCGAAGCCTTGCTGCCGTCGCTCGTTTCGCGGCTCGCGCCGGCACAGGCGCGCGGCACGGCGATCGGCGTCTACAACACCACGCAGACGATGGGACTCTTCTGCGGCGGGCTCGCTGGCGGTTGGCTGGCGAAGCATTACGGCGCGGGCGCCGTCTACGCCACCTGTGCCGTACTATCGGGCCTATGGTTGGCGGCGGCGCTGCGCATGCGGCCGTTGCCCGCAGTGGGCGCAGCGGTCAACGGGGTTGCGAGTCTCACGTTTACCATCGCATCGGGAGTAAATCTCGAGGGACTGAGCGAAGCGCTCGCCGCGGTGCGCGGCGTGCGCGAAGCCGAGGTGCTCGCGCGCGAGCGCATCGCGCGCCTCAAGGTCGTACCGGAACAATGGGACGAGGGCAGCGTGCGCAAATTGCTAAGCGGGGAGAGTTGAAATGGCGTCTGTAAACAAAGTCATCCTGGTCGGTAACCTGGGCCGCGACCCGGAGACCAAGTACATGCCCGATGGTGCGGCCATCACTAACGTCTCGATCGCCACGTCGTATCAGCGCACCGACAAGGCGAGCGGCCAGAAGACCGAGGAGACGGAATGGCATCGCGTGGTGTTCTTCAGCCGGCTGGCGGAGATCGCCGGCGAATATCTGAAGAAGGGCTCGCAGGTCTACGTCGAGGGGCGGCTGCGCACGCGCAAGTGGCAGGACAAGGAGGGCCAGGACCGCTACAGCACCGAAATCGTCGCCGATTCGATGCAGATGCTCGGCTCGCGCGCCGGTTCCGGCGAGCCGCGCGCGGAGCCTGCCGGCCAAAAGACAGCGGAGCCGAAGGCCGCGGCACCGTCCAAGAAGCCGGCCGGCAAGTTCGACGACATGGAAGACGACATTCCGTTCTGAATCAGCGATATAATCGCGTTCCATGCCGATTTACGAATACCGTTGCAACGCCTGCGGCCATAACGATGAGCACCTGCAGAAGGTGTCCGACGAGCCGCTGTCGGTCTGTCCGGTGTGCGGCAAGCCCGAATACCGCAAGCAGTTGAGCGCGGCGGGCTTCCAGCTGAAAGGCACCGGCTGGTACGCCACCGATTTCAAAGGCGGCGGCAAGAAGTCCTCCGACACCAAGAAAGATACCAAGACCACCGAGGCGAAGCCGGAAACCAAGACGGACTCCAAGCCGGAAACGAAACCCGAAACCAAGGCCGCCGCCTGAGCGGCGCATAGGGACCCGAGCGGCCCGGCCAGACCCCGGGCCTTTTCATTTCTGCCGTGAAAAAGTATTTCGCCTCCGGCGCGGTGAGAAAGTACTTCATCACCGGGCTACTCATCTGGATCCCGCTGGTCATCACGATCTGGGTGCTGAAGGTCATCTTCGACGCGCTCGATGCGTCGCTCCTCCTGCTGCCGATGTCGTTCCAGACCGAGAACTGGCTCGGCGTGCACATCCCCGGGCTGGGTGCCATCCTGACGCTGGTGGTGGTGTTCGTTACCGGGGTGCTCGCCACCAACTTCGTCGGCGCGCAGCTGGTCGAGTTCTGGCACCACATCCTGCAGCGCATCCCGGTGGTCAACTCGATCTATTCGAGCGTCAAGCAGATCTCGGACACGCTGTTCTCCTCGAGCGGCCAGGCGTTTCGCAAGGCGCTGCTGGTGCAATGGCCGCATCCCGGCACCTGGACCATCGCCTTTCTCACCGGCACGCCCGGCGGCGACGTGGTGAACCACCTGCCGCCCGATTGCCTGAGCGTGTACGTGCCGACCACGCCCAACCCGACCGGCGGCTACTTCGTCATCGTGCGCCGCGCCGATGTCATCGAGCTCGACATGAGCGTCGACCAGGCGCTCAAGTACATCATCTCGATGGGCGTCGTGCCCCCGGCGCCGAAGTAATGCGCAGCCACTACTGTGGAGAGCTCAACGCCGCATTCGTCGATCGGATCGTGACGCTATGCGGCTGGGCGCACCGGCGCCGCGATCACGGCGGCATCATCTTCATCGACCTGCGCGATCGCGAAGGACTCGCGCAGGTGGTGTGCCATCCCGAGCGCAAGGAAGCCTTCGCCGCCGCGGAAAAGGTGCGCGGCGAATTCGTGCTGCGCGTCACGGGCAAGGTGCGCCGGCGGCCCGAAGGCACGGTCAACCCGGAGCTGCGCTCGGGCGAGGTCGAGGTCCTCGCGCACGAGGTCGAGATCCTCAACCCGGCGGTGCCGCCGCCGTTCCAGATCGACGACGACGACCTCTCGGAGATCACGCGCCTCACCCACCGCGTGATCGACCTGCGCCGCGAGCCGATGCAGAAGAACATGCGGCTGCGCTACCGGGTCGCGATGGCGGTGCGCGACTATCTCGACGCGCACGGCTTCATCGACATCGAGACGCCGATGCTCACGCGCTCGACGCCGGAAGGCGCGCGCGACTACCTGGTGCCGAGCCGCGTGCATCCCGGTGAGTTCTTCGCGCTGCCGCAGTCGCCGCAGCTGTTCAAGCAGCTGCTGATGGTCGCCGGCTTCGACCGCTACTACCAGATCGTGAGGTGCTTCCGCGACGAGGACCTGCGCGCCGACCGGCAGCCCGAGTTCACGCAGATCGATATCGAGACCTCGTTCCTGGATGAGCGCGCGATCCAGGACCTGATGGAAGGCCTGATCCGCCAGGTGTTCCGCGACGTGCTGGGCGTCGATCTGCCTTCGCCCTTTCCGCGGATTGCCTACGCCGAGGCCATGGCGCGCTATGGCGTCGACAAGCCGGACCTGCGCATTGCGCTCGAGCTCACCGAGCTCACCGATCTCATGCACACGGTGGATTTCAAGGTCTTCCGCCAGGCGGCCGAGCTGCCCGATGGGCGCGTCGCGGCGCTGAAAGTGAGCGCCGATCTCACGCGCAAGGAGATCGACGACCTCGGCCCCTTCGTCGCCGCGCACGGCGCCAAGGGCCTCGCCTATATCAAGGTCAACGCGGACGGCCTGCAATCGCCGATCGTGAAGTTCCTGCCGGCGGAGGTGCTCGCAGCGATCGTCGAGCGCACCGCTGCCAGGCCCGGCGACGTGATTTTCTTCGGCGCCGACAAGGCGTCCGTCGTCAACGCGGCGCTCGGCGCCCTGCGCGTCAAGATCGCGCAGGACAAGAACCTGGTGCAGAAGGGCTGGAAGCCGCTCTGGGTGGTCGACTTCCCGATGTTCGAGTGGAACGAGGAGGGCAAGCGCTGGTCGGCGATGCACCATCCCTTCACGGCGCCGCGCGACGGCCACGAGGACCTCCTTCTGACCGACCCGGCGCGCGCGGTCGCCCAGGGCTACGACATGGTGCTCAATGGCTCGGAGATCGGCGGCGGCTCGATCCGCATCCATCGCGCGGAAGTGCAGGCCAAGGTGTTCAAGGCGCTCGGCATCTCGGATGAGGAAGCGCGCGCCAAGTTCGGCTTCCTGCTGGACAACCTGCAGTACGGCGCGCCGCCGCACGGCGGCATCGCTTTCGGCCTCGATCGCCTGGTCGCGCTGATGGCCGGCGCCGAGTCGATCCGCGACGTGATCGCCTTCCCGAAGACGCAGCGGGCACAGGATCTGCTCGTCGGCGCACCGAGCCCAGTGGACGAAAAGCAGCTACGCGAGCTCGGGATTCGTTTGCGGGAGAAGCCCAAAGGCTGATGCGGGCGCTCGCGCTCGCATTCTTGTTCGCCTGCGGCGCGGCGCTGGCGCTTTCCGGCGGCGTGCGGCTCGAAGAGCTGCCGCCCGAGGCGAGGCAGACCGTCGCGCTCATCAAGGCGGGAGGCCCCTTCCCCTATGCGCGCGACGGCGCGGTCTTCGGCAATCGGGAGGGCGAGCTGCCGAAGCAGGCCGGCGGCTACTATCACGAGTACACCGTGAAGACGCCGGGTGCGCACGATCGCGGCGCGCGTCGCATCATCGTCGGGCGCGGCGCCGAGTTCTACTACACGGACGATCACTACCGCAGCTTTAGACGCATCATTGACCCATGAGCAAGCTTCTCGAGCGGCTGCGCGACGCGGCCCGTTCCGGCGTCTACCGCTCGGGCGAGGCCAAAGCGATTCTCGAGGCGACGCGCGGTAGCGGGCTGGATATGGTCACGATCGATGCGGCGAACGATGTCCTCGGCAGCATTGCGCGTGCGCTCGACTTTCCGGACTGGTTCGGTGCGAACTGGGACGCGCTCGAGGATTGCCTGAGCGACCTGTCGTGGCGGCGCGGCGACGGTCATGTCCTGATCTTCGCGAGCATCCCCGATGGCGATGCCCGCCGCCTATTGCTCGACGTACTTCGCTCGAGCGCCGAATACTGGCGCGCGCGCGGCAAGCCCTTCTTCGCGGTACTGCTCGATCCGGCGAGAAAGCTCGAGCTGCCGGACCTTTACCGCGCGGCATGAATTACAAGATCCCGATTTCGGTGCTGGTCGTCGTCCACACGGTGCAGCGCGAAGTGCTGCTCCTGGAACGCAGCTTGCGTCGCGGCTACTGGCAATCGGTCACCGGCTCGCTGGACCCTATGGAAGAGCCGCTCGAGCAGGCGGCGGCGCGCGAGGTGCTGGAGGAAACCGGCATCGAGGCCGCCGCCGGGCGGCTTACGCGTTGGAACGTCGTCTACACGTTTGAGATCTACCAGCAATGGCGGCATCGTTTTGCCCCTGGGGTGCTGCACAATGTGGAGCACGTATTCGCGCTCGAGCTCGAGGCCCGCAGGCCGGTGCGTGTCGCGCCGAAGGAACACACGGCTTTTACCTGGCTGCCCTGGCGCGAGGCCGCAGCGCAATGCTTCTCCTGGTCCAACCGTGATGCGATCGTGATGCTGGGCGAACAATGAAAAAAGAACGGCTCAAGGTCGTCACGCTCAACATCCACAAGGGGCTGTCGCACTTCAACCGGCGCATGGTGATCCACGACCTGCGCGAGGGCCTGCAGATGCTCGACCCCGATCTGGTCTTCCTGCAGGAGGTGCAGGGGCTGAATCAGCGTTTCGCCCTGCGCTTCGCCGGCTGCCCGGTCGAGCCGCAGCAGGCCTACCTCGCCGGCGATACCTGGCAGCACATCTACGGCTGCAACGCCGTGTACGACCACGGCCATCACGGCAACGCCATCCTTTCCCGCTTCGGCTTCCTGTCGTTCGAGAACGAGGACGTGTCCGACCATCGCTACGAGCGGCGCGGCCTGCTGCACAGCGTGGTGGCGGTGCCAGGGTGGCGGCGCAACCTGCATTGCGTGTGCGTGCACCTTTCGCTGCACGAGCGCGGGCGCAGCCGGCAGCTCGAGGCGATCTCAGGCCGGCTCGAAGAGCTGGCCTCGCGCGATGTGCCGATCATCGTTGCCGGCGACTTCAACGACTGGCGCCACCGCGCCTCCTCGATCCTCGAGCGGCGCCTGGGCATGACCGAAGTGTCGCTCGCGCGATTCGGCAGAGCGGCGCGCACCTTCCCGGCGATGATGCCGGTGCTGCAGCTCGATCGCATCTACGTGCGCGGCTTCGAGGTAGCGGCCTCGCAGGTGCATCGCGGCAAGCCCTGGTCGATGCTCTCCGACCACCTCGCGGTGAGCGCCGAGCTGGTCCGGGCTTAGCCAATCAGACGCAGGCGGCCTTGCTCCAGCGCGGGCACCACCGGAAACGCGTCGGTGCGGCAGGCGAACTCGACTTCATGCCGCAGGCCGCGCGCGCTCATCATGCGGCCGAGGCGGCATTCGAGCAGCGTTTGCGGGAGCGGTGAGTTTTGATACAGCGTGCGCGCCGCGCGCGCCGCATCCGATAAATCGGCTGCCGGACCCAGGCGCTCGGCGAAGCGCTCGACGTAACAGCCGGCACCGTAGAAATCTTCCAGATTGAAATTGCCGCCCGAGCCCGAGCAGACGAGCAGTACCGTCTCGCGTGCATGCTCGCGCAGGATGTGCTCCACCAGGTGCCTGGCATTGAGGAGCGCGCCGCAGTAGACGCGCCGCGCGGCCGCGGCGAGCGACAGGGCAACGGTGCCGTTGGTCGTGGAATACACCACCGTGCGGTCCTTGATGCCGTGCTCGATCAGCGCGAGCGGCGCCGGATGGACGAAGCCGGGCAGGGTCTCCGCATAGAGCTCGCCCGCGAGCACGCACACGCCTGCGCCGCGGCGCGCATCCTCGGCGCGCGCCGCCGCCTCGTCGAGCACCGGGATCACTTCGCGCGCGCCGTGGGCGAGAGCCGCGACCATGGTGGTGGTGGCGAACAGAATGTCGATCACCACCACCACCTTGCCGGCGACGCGCACGCTGTCGAGCTCCTCCTTGCGCGTAAGGACGTGAACCTTGTGATTGAGTTCGATCTTTGGCAACATCGGCGAGGAGTCTAATCCAGAGGAGGAGGCTGCATGATTCGCTCGGCTATGCTGTTTGCCGCGCTGGCGCTGTCGTCCGCGGCGTTGGCGCAAGGCACCATCAAGATCGCGATCCTCGGCCCGATGTCCTTCGTGCAGGGCGAGCATCACTGGAACGGCGCCGAGATGGCGCGCGACGAGATCAACAAGGCCGGCGGCATCAACGTCGGTGGCAAGCGCATGCAGGTCGAGCTGATCCGCGCCGACACCAACGAGATCCAGTCGGTGCCCGATGCCACCAACGCCGTTGAGCGCGTGGTGACGCGCGACAAGGTGGATTTCCTGGTCGGCGGCTTCCGTTCCGAGGCGGTGCTCGCCATGCAGGAAGTGGCGATGGACTACAAGAAGCTGTTCCTGGGCGTTGGCGCAGCGCATTCGAAGCTCGGCCTCAACGTCGAGCAGAACTACGACCGCTACAAGTACTGGTTCCGCGTGTCGCCGACCAAGGACGTCGACCTCGCGCGCACCTTGTTCGCGGTGCTCGGCAGCATCGGCCAGCAGATCCGCACCGACCTCAAGACCGACACGCCGAAAGTCGCGATCCTCGCGGAAAAGGCGGTCTGGACCGAGGGCCTGGTGGCGGCGGCGCAGAAGAATCTGCCCGCGCTGAAGATGGAAGTGGTGGGCCTGTGGCAGCCCTCTGCCGTGGCCACCGACGTCACGGCGGAGCTCTCCGCCATCGACCGCGCCGGCGCGCACATCGTCTTCACCATGCTTTCGGGCCCGGTCGGCATCTCGGTCGGCCGACAGATGGGCGAGCGCAACATGAAAGCCGTAGCCTGGGGCATCAACGTCGAAGGCCAGAAGGAAGAGTTCTGGCAGGCCGCCGCCGGCAAGGCGCAGTTCGTTTCGACGCTCGATACCTACGCCGAGGTGGAGTACACGCCGAAGACCATCGCGTTCGTCAGGGCCTACCAGGCGCGCTTCAAGAAGGCACCGACCTACACCGCGGCGACCTACGACGCCATCATGATGTTGAAGGAGGCGATCGAGAAGGAGGGCACTACCAACGCCGACAAGATCGTCGCTCACATCGAGAAGGCGGAGCACGTCGGTACCGGCGCGGTCGCCACCTTCGACAAGCGCCACGATCTCGTCTGGGCCGTGGGCAAGACCTCCGGCATCGCCGTGCAGTGGCAGGACGGCAAGAAGGTGCCATTCTGGCCGCCCAACGTGAAGGGCATGCAGCCCTTCAAGATGCCGGCGAACTAGCTGCTCCAGGACATCCTCGTCACCGGGCTGGTCAACGGCGGCGTCTACGCGCTGCTCGCGGTCGGCTTTTCCCTGATTTTCGGTGTCGCGCGCATCGTCAACATCGCGCACACCGCCTTCTACATGCTGGCGGCGTATTGCTTTTATGCTCTGCTGGTGAAGGGCGGGCTGGGCTTCTTGCCCGCGGCGTTGACCTCCATCGTCGCGGTGACGTTGCTGTCGGTGCTCTGCTATCGGCTGGTGATCGAGCCGGTGCGCGAGCACGAGGCGGCGGTGCTGATCGCCACCATCGCGCTCGCGCTCGTCTTCCAGGAGCTGATGCTGTTCACCTTCGGCGGCCATTACCTCGGCATCCCCTCGACGCTCGAGGGCGGCGTGCGCCTCGCCGGCGTGAGCATCCCCTATCAGCGCATGCTGATCCTTCTCGTCGCCGCGGTCATGCTCATCATCGTGTGGTTCGTGCTGTACCGCACGCGCCTCGGCCTCGCCATCCGCGCGACCGCCAATGACCTCGAAGTGGCGAGCCTGATGGGCATGAACGTGCGGCGCGTCGCCATGGCGACGGTGGCGCTTTCCGTCGCGCTCGCTGCGGTCGCCGGCGTGGTGGTCGCTCCGGTATTCGTGGTCGATCCGTTCATGTGGCTCGCGCCGCTCGTTACGATGCTCGCGATCGTGGTGCTCGGCGGCCTGGGCAGCATGAAGGGCAGCCTGATCGGCGCGCTGCTTATCGGCTACGTCGAGGCGATCACGGTGTTCGCCCTGCCCGCCGGCGCCTATCTCAAAGGCGCCGTGGCGCTCGCCATCATGGTGGCGGTGCTGCTCGCGCGGCCCGAGGGACTCTTCGGCGTGGTGTTCGAAGAGGAGCGCTGATATGTATCTCGCGCGGCGCGCGTGGGCCGAGCTGCGCAGCGAAGTTCTGGTGCTGCCGTCGCGCACTGCGGTGCTCGTCTGGATGCTCGCGCTGCTCCTGCTGCCGTTCGCGTACGCCGATGCGTACGTGCTGCGCATCCTCACGATGACCTGCATCTTCGCGATCTTCGCGGCGAGCTGGGATCTGCTCGCCGGCTACACCGGGCAGGTGAACTTCGGCCACGCCCTCTTCTTCGGCGCCGGCGCCTACACCTCGGGGCTGCTTTCCTTCAAGCTCGGCATCACCCCCTGGGCGACGATCTGGGCCGGCGCCGCGGTCGCGGCGCTTTTTGGCTTCGGCGTCGGCTATCTGTGCCTGCGGCTGCGCGGCTCGTATCTCTCGCTCGCGACGCTCGCCTTTCCGCTGATCGTGCTGGGCCTGCTGTTCGCGTTTCCGGATTTTTCAGGCGGCGAGCTCGGCATCTCCGGCCTGCGCCGGCTCGCGGCTACGCCGAGCGCGAACTACTACGTGGCCGCGATCTCGATGCTGGCGATCGTGTTCGGGCTGTGGGCGATCGCCGATTCGAAGTTCGGCATCGTGCTGCACGCCATCCGCGACGATGAGATCGCGGCGCGCGCTTCGGGAATCAACACGCTGCGCTACAAGCTTGCCGTGTTCAGCATTTGCGCCGCGGCCGCGGGTTTTGCCGGCGCGCTGTTCGCGCACTATCTGCGCGTCGCGGGCCCGTCGACGCTCGAGGTGGCGCTGTCGTTCCAGGTGGTGATCTGGGGAATCTTCGGTGGCGTCGCGACCATCTATGGGCCGGTGGCCGCGGTGTTCCTGCTCTACCCGCTGACCGAGTGGCTGGGAAGCTTCAGGTCCTTTGGCGAGCTGCGCCTGCTGATCTTCGCGCTCATCGTACTGCTGGTGCTGCTTTTCATGCCGCGCGGTCTTGCGCCGTGGTTGCGCGACAAGATCGAAGTGCAATGCCCGCGCTGCAAGCAGCGCAACGGCGCCTGGAGGACTGTGTGCCGCCTTTGCACGGCGCCGCTAAAGACCCACGCATCACAGTCCAAGGTATCCCGCGCGGAGCGTCTCGTCAGCCATCAGTGAAGCGCCGCTGCCCTGGGCCAGGATGCGGCCCTGCGACAGCACGTAATTGCGCGCCGCCATGCGGAACACTTGCGCCACCTCCTGCTCGACCAGCAGCACCGGCACGCCTTCGCTGTGGATGCGGCGGATCGCGTCGAAAAGCTCTTGGCGGATGCGCGGTGCAAGGCCGAGCGAAGGCTCGTCGATGGCGAGCAGCTTGGCCTCGAACATCAGCGCGCGCGCAGTGGCCAGCATCTGCTGCTCGCCGCCGGAGAGCGTGCCGGCGATCTGCGCCTTCCTTTCCGACAGTCTCGGGAAGAGCGCAAAACAGTGATCCAGGCGCCGCTGGGTCTCGGATTTGTTCGATGAAAGAAAGGCGCCGGCCAGCAGGTTCTCCTGCACCGTGAGCTCGCGAAACGGCCGGCGTCGCTCGGGGCAATGCACCAGGCCGCGCCGGCGGATCTCGTGCGGTGGCAGCGCGTCGATGCGCTCGCCGGCGAAGCGCACCTCGCCTTCGAGCACGATGTCGCCGCCCGCGCCGCGCTTCATTTGCTGCTCGAAACGCACCAGGCCCGAGATCGCGCGCAGCAGCGTCGATTTGCCGGCGCCGTTCGGCCCCACCACGCCGACGAATTCGCCCTCGCCGACTTCGAGCGACAGGCCATTCAGGATCTGCGCCCGGTCGTAGCGCACCGAGAGGCCGCGCACTTCAAGCAGCGGCATCGGCTCTCCCCAAGTACGCCTCGATCACCTTCGGATTTTTGACCACTTCGGCCGGCGGCCCATCGGCGATCAGCTCGCCGTGATCGACCACGATCACGCGATCGACGATCGACATCAGCTCTTTCAGCTTGTGCTCGATCATCAGGACCGCGGCGCCTTCCGAATGCAGCCGCCCGAAGCGCCCGCCCTTGTGCAGGCGCCGGATCGATTTGGCGAGCAGCTCCGATTCGGCCGGGTTGAGCCCGCCGAGCGGCTCGTCGAGTAGCAGGAGCTCCGGCTCGGTGGCAATCGCGCGCGCCACCTCGAGGCGCTTCAGGTCGCCCTGCGACAGGGCCGATGCCGGCTCGAGCGCCATGTCGGAGATGCCGACGAACTCCAGCGCGTCGAGCGCCTTCGCCTCGATGCGCTTGACCCACTCGCCGCGGCCGCGCGAGCGCAGCGCGATCAGCGGCACCATGACGTTGGCGATGATCGGCAGGTTGCGGAACGGACGGGTGTTCTGGAAAGTGCCGGCGATGCCGCGCCCGACGACTTCCCAGGGACGCAGCGCGCTGACGTCCTCGCCCCGGAAAACGATGCGCCCTTCATCCGGGCGCAGGATTTTCGTAATCAATCGCAAAAGCGTGGTCTTGCCGGCGCCGTTGGGCCCGATCAGGCCGACGATCTGGTCGCGGGCCAGCTCGAACGTGACGCTGTTCACGGCGGTCAGGCCGCCGAACCGCTTGGTGAGTGCCTCGACGCGGAAAAAAGGCGAGTTCAGGTTTTATCGTTCTGTGCGGTGGCGGGCGAACGATGTTAGCGCAGTCACATGGGCTCGCTAGAATCGCGCGCATGAGCGACCAGTTCCTCGAGCGCATGGACTCGGAGCTCGCGGGCTGGACCGACCCGGTCCAGCGCCTGCGCGGCGCGATCGAGAACGACGAGTTCGAGCTCTATTGCCAGCCGATCCTGAAGTTCGCCGGCGAGGAGCGCTACCCGATGGCCGAGGTGCTGGTGCGCCTGCGCGAGGAGGAGCGCGCGCTGCTGCCGCCCGGGGAATTCCTCCCGGTGTTCGAGCACTACCGCATGATGGCGCAGCTCGACCGCTGGGTGGTGCGGCACACGATCAAGCGCCTCGCCGGCGGTTCGCGGGTGGCGCGCTTCACGGTCAATCTTTCGGGCCAGGCGCTCGAGGACGAGGAGTTTCCGCGCTTCGTCGCGGCGCAGCTCACCTCGCATCAGGTCGCAGCGGACAAGCTGCTGTTCGAGATCGACGAGAGCGATGCACTGCTGCGGCTGGGCGCGTGCAAGCGCTTCAGCGATGCGTACCGCGCGCTCGGCGGCACCCTGCTGATCGACGGCTTCGGCCATCGCGCGGTGTCGTTCGTGCCGGTGAAGGAGCTCGGCGTGAAGTTCGTCAAGGTCGACGGCAGCATCTGCCGCAAGATCCTGACGAGCGACAGCGCGCGCAACAAGCTGCAGGCGATCCTGCGCGTCGGACAGGCGCTCGGCTTTGCGCTGGTTGCCGAATGCGTCGAGGACCAGGACGTGCTCACGCGCCTGAAAGCGATGGGCGTCGCGTACGCGCAGGGCTTCGGCATCTACCAGCCGCACCAGATCGACGCGCTGGCGCAGGTCTAGGCGGCTTCTTCCCCGAGCACGCTATGCGTGCTCCTCCCTTAGCTCGCGGCGCGAGACTTTGCCGACGTCGGTCTTCGGCAGCTCGCCGCGGAATTCCACGATGTGCGGCACCTTGTAATCGGCGAGCCGCTCGCGGCAGAAGGCTTTTACTTCGTCTTCGCTCACCTTGCCGCGCGCGTCGCCCTGCAGCACCACGATCGCCTTGATGCGCTGCCCGACCGCGGGATCGGCGACGCCGACGACACCCGCCGCCTTGATCTGGGGATGTCCGTAGAGCACGTCCTCGACGTCCTTGGCGAACACCGAGTGACCCTTGTACTTGATCAGGTCCTTCGAGCGGTCGTAGAAATGAAAGTAGCCTTCGTCGTCCATGCGCACGAGATCGCCGGTGCGCATCCAGCGTAGCCCGGCTTTCTCGACGAAGGCGAGCTCGTTTTCCTGCGGCTGATTCCAGTAGCCGAGCATCACGCTCGGGCCCGAGAGCACCAGCTCGCCGGTGGTGCCCGGCGCGACGAACTCGAGGGTCTGCGGATCGAGGATCGCCGCGTGCATGTTCGGCACCGGGCAGCCGAACGAGCCGGGCTTTGGCCGCTGTACCGGATTGATATGGCCCGACGCAGCGGTCTCCGACATGCCATAACCCTCGATGATCTGCGAGCCGGTGCGCCGCGCCCATCCCTGCATGGTCGACTCGTGCAGGGTGTCGGCGCCGGAGAGGACCAGCTTCAGGCGCCGCCAGTTCGCCTTGTCGGTGTCCTTGTGGTCCTTCAGATACTCATAGAGCGTCGGCACGCCATAGAACACGGTGGCGCGATAGCGCTCCATCGCCGCGAGAATCGCCTCGGTGTCGGGGTTGGTGAAGAGCACCAGCAGGTTCCCCTGGATCATCGCGTTCAGCATGATCACCACCTGCCCGTAGATGTGGAAAAACGGCAGGAAGGCGAGGATCACTTCCTTCCCCGCCTCGAAGTTGGGGAACACCGCCTGGCCCGAGACCTGCGACGCCATCATGTTGTAGTGCGTGAGCATCACGCCCTTAGGGCTGCCGGTAGTGCCACCGGTGTAGGGCAGAGCCGCCAGATCGCTGCGCGGATCGATGGCCACGGCGGGGGCTTCCGGCGGATGGCTCTTGAGCAGTTCCTGCAGCCAATGGATCCGTGCGCCCTTCGGCATCTCGACCTTCTTGCCGAACCAGCGCTTCAGCGCCGGAAGGTATTCGTCGACGCTCGTCACCACGACCCAATCGAGCTTCGCGCCCGATTTCTCGACCTTCTCAAAGAGGATGTCCTGGCAGATGACCACGCGCGCGCCGCTGTCCTCGAGCTGGTAGCGTACTTCGTGACTCGTATAGACGGGACTGATCGGCGTCACCACCGCGCCGCATTTCAACGCGGCGAAGTAACCGATGATGAATTGCGGGCTGTTGAGCAGATAGAGCGCGACGCGCTCGCCCTTTTTGAGCCCCAGGCGCGCGAGCGCGCAGGCGAGACGGTCGGTGGCATCGCGCAGTTCCCGATAAGTGATGGCGCGGCCATAAAACGCCACCGCGGTGCGCTCGGGTGCGCGCGCGGTGGCCTCGTCGAAGGCCTGGGCTACGGATTTGAGGGGCACCTCGACGTCCGCCAGGACGCCCGGGTCGTAGTGCGCAAGCCACGGCCGCGACAGATAAATCTCGGTTGCGCCCTGCAGCTGGCTTGCTCCCACGGCTCCTCCTCGTCGAAGATTCTAGTCCGATGGACACGATCGTCGCCCAGGCGATGGCCAAGTGGCCGAACGTGCCGGCCGTGTACGGCTGGCTCGCGCTCGACCGGCGGGGAAACTGGCGCATCAAACGAGAGCTGATTGCAAACCAGGCGCTGCGCGAATTCATCGCGCGCAACTATCAAGCCGACAGCGCCGGGCGCTGGTATTTCCAGAATGGTCCGCAGCGCGTCTACGTCGCGTTGGCTTACACGCCGCTCGTGGTTCACCATGACGGCGACGAGCTGCGCGATCAATGCGGACGTCAGTTCCTGGCGCGCGCGACCTATCTGGACGACGAAGGCTCGGTATTGATCGAAGGCGAAGGCGCGATCGCCCTCGTGGATGACCGCGACCTCGCCAGATACGCCGATTCGGCGTCTACGCTGCAGCGCATCATCGCTGCCGAGGTGCCGGCGCGCTTCGGCTTTGTGAAAGAGCCGAAACCCGCCTGATTTCAATTGCCCGGCTTTCCTTGCGCCTGGGTAATTTCCTCTTTATAATCCGGCCTCTTTTTTAGCCCCTGGGCGGCTACGCAGAATCAATCGTGGCCGCCCGGTTCGTTTCTGGAACCGCAAAAACATGCCCACCGTCAATCAGTTAGTGCGGCAGGGACGCGCCGCGAAGCGTCCCAAGTCGAAAGTCCCGGCGCTTGCCGGGTCGCCGCAGAAGCGCGGAGTGTGTACCCGCGTCTACACGACGACCCCCAAGAAGCCGAACTCGGCGCTGCGCAAAGTGGCCAAGGTGCGCCTCACGAACGGCTTCGAAGTCATCGGCTACATCGGCGGCGAGGGCCACAACCTGCAGGAGCACTCGGTGGTGCTGATCCGCGGCGGCCGCGTGAAGGATCTGCCGGGCGTGCGCTACCACATCGTGCGCGGCTCGCTCGACACGCAGGGCGTGAAGGACCGCAAGCAGGCCCGTTCCAAATACGGCGCGAAGGCGCCGAAGTCAGCCTAGGACAGAACCTCAATGCCCCGCCGCAGAGAAGTCCCCAAGCGCGAGATCCTGCCGGATCCGAAATTCAAGAACGTCGAGCTGGCGAAGTTCGTCAACGTGCTGATGACGCGCGGCAAGAAGTCGGTCGCCGAACGCATCATTTACGGCGCGCTCGACACGATCAAGTCCAAGTCGGGCAAGGACCCGATCGAGGTGTTCACGCAGGCGGTGCAGAACGTGAAGCCGGTGGTGGAAGTGAAGAGCCGCCGCGTCGGCGGCGCGAACTACCAAGTGCCGGTCGAGGTGCGCCCGGTGCGGCGCGTGGCCCTCGCCATGCGCTGGATCCGCGAGGCGGCGCAGAAGCGCGGCGAGAAGTCGATGACGGTGCGCCTGGCGGGCGAGTTGCAGGAAGCGGCCGAAGGCCGCGGCGGTGCGATGAAGAAGCGTGAAGAGGTCCATCGTATGGCTGAAGCCAACAAAGCCTTTTCGCACTACAGGTTCTGAGGACAATGGCTGTGGCAAGGAAGACCCCAATCGAGCGTTATCGGAACATCGGCATCTCGGCGCATATCGACGCCGGCAAGACCACGACCACCGAGCGCATCCTTTTCTACACCGGCGTGAACCACAAGATCGGCGAGGTGCACGACGGCGCGGCGACCATGGACTGGATGGAGCAGGAGCAGGAGCGCGGCATCACCATCACCTCCGCCGCGACCACGTGCTTCTGGAAGGGCATGGACCTTTCCTATCCTGAGCACCACATCAACATCATTGACACCCCGGGACACGTCGACTTCACCATCGAGGTCGAGCGCAGCCTGCGCGTGCTCGACGGCGCCTGCATGGTGTACGACGCGGTCGCCGGAGTGCAGCCGCAGTCCGAAACGGTCTGGCGGCAGGCCAACAAATATCGCGTGCCGCGCCTCGCGTTCATCAACAAGATGGACCGCGTCGGCGCGACCTTCTTCAAGTCGTATGGCCATATCCGCGATCGCCTGAAAGGCAATCCGGTGCCGATCCAGATCCCGATCGGCGCCGAAGAGAAGTTCGAAGGCGTGATCGACCTCGTGACCATGCAGGCGATCTACTGGGACGAGGCATCGCAGGGCATGAAGTTCGAGCGGCGGCCGGTGCCCGCCGAGCTCGCCGCCGAGGCGAAGGAATGGCGCGACAAGATGATCGAAGCCGCCGCCGAGGCCAACGAAGAGCTGATGAACAAGTACCTCGAGACCAACGAGCTTTCGGTCGAGGAGATCAAGCGCGGCCTGCGCCTGCGCACCATCGCCAACGAGATCGTGCCGATGCTGTGCGGCACGGCGTTCAAGAACAAGGGCGTGCAGGCGATGCTCGACGCGGTGATCGACTACCTGCCCTCGCCGGTGGATATTCCGCCGGTCAAGGGCGAGAACGACCGGGGCGAGCCCGACGTGCGCCGGCCCGGCGACGACGAGCCGTTCGCGGCGCTGGCGTTCAAGATCATGACCGACCCCTTTGTCGGCCAGCTGTCCTTCATTCGCGTCTACTCCGGCGTGCTGAGCTCCGGCGATACGGTGCTGACCTCGATGAAGGGGCGCAAGGAGCGCATCGGCCGCCTGCTGCAGATGCACGCCAACGAGCGCAAGGAGATCAAGGAAGTCCGTGCCGGCGACATCGCCGCCGTGGTGGGCCTGAAGGAGGTCATCACCGGCGAGACGATCAGCGACGTGAAGAAGTCGATCACGCTCGAGCGCATGGTGTTCCCGGAGCCGGTGATCTCGCAGGCGGTGGAGCCCAAGACCAAGGTCGACCAGGAGAAGATGGGCGTGGCGCTCAGCCGCCTGGCGCAGGAGGATCCGTCGTTCCGCGTGCATACCGACGAGGAATCCGGGCAGACGATCATTTCGGGCATGGGCGAATTGCACCTCGAGATCATCGTCGACCGCATGAAGCGCGAGTTCGGCGTCGAGGCCTCGGTGGGCAAGCCGCAGGTCGCCTACCGCGAGACCTTCAAGAAGGCGCTCGAGTCCGAGGGCAAGTTCGTCAAGCAGTCGGGCGGCCGCGGCCAATACGGCCACGTCTGGCTGAAGCTCGAGCCGCAGCACGGCAAGGGCTATGAATTCGTCGACGGCGTCAAGGGCGGACGGGTGCCGAAGGAATTCATTCCGGCGGTGAAAAAAGGTGTCGACGAGGCCCTTCAGGAGGGCGTGCTGGCCGGCTATCCGGTGGTCGACATCAAGGTCACCCTCACCGACGGCTCGTACCACGAGGTCGACTCCAACGAGAACGCCTTCAAGATGGCCGCGATCTTCGCCTTCAAGGACGGCATGCGGGCGGCGCACCCGGTGCTGCTCGAGCCGATCATGGCGGTCGAGGTCGAGACCCCGGAAGAGAAGATGGGCGATGTAATGGGCGACCTGTCCGCACGACGTGGCGTCATCCAGGGCATGGAAGATCTGCCCGGCAGCAAGGCGATCAAGGCCGAAGTGCCGCTGAACGAGATGTTCGGCTATTCGACGCAGCTGCGCTCGCTCACCCAGGGACGCGCCACGTACACCATGGAATTCAAGCACTACGCCGAGGCCCCGAAAAGCATCGCGGACTCGATCATCAATAAAGACGATAAGCCAAAGAAGTAGGAACGGAGAACCATGGCAAAAGGCAAATTCGAGCGCACCAAACCGCATGTGAACGTTGGGACCATCGGGCACGTCGATCATGGCAAGACGACGCTGACGGCGGCGATGACGCACATCCTGGCGAAGAAGTACGGGGGCGAGGCGAAGAACTACGACCAGATCGATGCGGCGCCGGAGGAGAAGGCGCGCGGCATCACGATCAACACGGCGCACGTGGAGTACCAGACGGAGAAGCGCCACTACGCGCACGTCGACTGCCCGGGGCATGCCGACTACATCAAGAACATGATCACGGGTGCGGCGCAGATGGACGGGGCGATCCTGGTGGTGTCGGCGGCCGATGGGCCGATGCCGCAGACGCGGGAACACATTCTTCTGGCGCGCCAGGTCGGGGTGCCCTACATCGTGGTGTTCCTGAACAAGGCGGACATGGTCGATGACAAGGAGCTC
>DASWER010000385.1:0-3302 GCA_036394655.1 Burkholderiales bacterium | reverse complement strand
GTACTCCGCCTGCAGCCGCTTGACGCCGCGCGCCTTCGCCGCCGCATCGACCTTTTCCTTGGCGATGTTGTTCTCGGCGACATGCTCTTTCAACCACCCATAGATGTCCGCCGGCGCTTCCGGTCCCTTGGTCCATTGCAGCTTGGCGCGCAGCTGCTTCGCGCCTTCGATCACCAGCTCCTCGCGCTCGGCGAGGATGCCGACGAAGTTGCCGCTCTTGACCAGCGTCTGGCCGCGCAGGCTGACGCTGGCGAGGTCCACCTTGGTGTACGACCACGGCGGCCGCACCACCCGCGCGTGGAGCATCCCCGGCAGCACCATGTCGTGCACATAGCTCGGCCGTCCAGCGAACTTCGCCGGCAGATCGACGCGCGGCGCGCTCGTGCCGACGACCTTGTAGTCGGCGGCCGCCTTCTCGGGCGCATCGGCCGGAATCTCGCTGCCCGCGACCTCCAGCTCCCAGTAGGACTTCTTGCCGCTCTTCTTCAGCAATTGACGCAGCTCGGCGCAGGCCTTGCGCAGCCCTTTGCCGCCGTCCTGGATCGAGAGGCTGCCCGAGGTGACGCCTTCGTCGGGGCTATAGGCGGTACTCACCGGGAGCATCTTCACCTTGTGGAGATCGACGCCCAGCTCGTCAGCGGCGATCTGCGCCAGCGCGGTCGTGATCCCCTGCCCGAGCTCGACCTTGCCGGTGATGATCGACACCGTGCCGTCGCGCTCGAAGTGCACGCGCTGCGTCAGGCGCCGCGCATCCGACAGCGGCAGCGGTGTATCGATAGGTTTATTCATTTGCAGCGCGCATCACAGCTTTGACCACGCGGTTGTGCGAGCCGCAGCGGCAGAGATTTTTGTCGAGCGCTTCGCGCACCTGCTTTTCACTGGGCTTCTTGTTCACGGCGAGCAAGGCAGCGGCCGCTACGGCAATCCCGCTCATGCAGTAGCCGCACTGCGCCGCCTGCTCGGCGATCAGCGCCTTCTGCACCGGATGCAATTCGCCGTTGGCGCCGAGTCCTTCTACGGTGGTGATTTTCTTGCCGACGGCAAAGGACACCGGCAGATCGCATGACGCCATCGCCCGTCCATCGATCAGCACGAAGCAGGCGCCGCACTGTCCGCTGCCGCAGCCGAAGCGGCTGCCGACGAGGCCGAGGTCGTTGCGCAGCACATAAAGCAGCGGCGTATCACCGTTCACCGCCACGCTGGTGCGCGCGCCGTTGACGTCGAGGTCAAGCATGGCGCAAAAGCCGCAGCGCGTTGTCGCGCTCGATGGCGCGCACATCGGCGGCACTGAAGCCGTAGCTGGTGACGCCGGCGATCTCGTCGAGCGCGCGGCGGAACGGGTAGTCGGTGCCGAGCACCACCTGCGACACCGGCACCAGCTTCAGCAACGCGGCGAGTGCGCCGGCGTGGTTGGCCTGCGCGGTGTCGTAATAGAAGCGGCGCAGCTCGTGCACCACGCCGTTCGGCAGCCTGCTCTTGTCCTTCATGTTGGCTTCGAGCGTGGTGAAGCGGCTCAGCAGGAACGGCACCGTGCCGCCGCCGTGCGAGAAGATCCAGCGGATGCCGGGATAGCGCACCGCGGTGCCGGTGAAGAGGATGCTCGCCATGGTGCGCGAGGTATCGGTGGCGTACTCGATGCTCGAGGCCGGCACTTCGGGGATCAGGTTGCGGCAGCAGGCCGCTTGCGTCGGGTGCGTATAGATCACGGCCTTGCGGCGCTCGAGCTCCTGCCACACCGGCGCGAACGCCGCGTCGCCGAGCCAGCGCTCGCCGTAGCTCGTCATCAGCGCGATGCCGTCGGCCTTCAGCGTATCGAAGGCGTACTCGATCTCTTTCAGGCTGCCTTCCGTATCCGGCAGCGGAATGGTCGCAAATAGCCCGAAGCGCCCCGGGTGATCGCGCACCAGGCGCGCGCCATAGTCATTCGCCATGCGCGCGAGGCGCCGGCCTTCGGCAACATCGCCGAACCACACGCCGGGCTGCACCAGCGAAAGCATCGCCGTGCCGATGCCGGCACGATCGATTTCTTCCAGCGAGCGCGCGGGCGACCAGTCGGGCACCGGGACGTTGCGCCGCACGGCGATCGCCGCGATGTATTCCGGCGGCAGGATGTGGTGGTGCACATCGATGCGCTGCCCGCGCGCCGGGGCCTGTGCCCACAATGGACTGGCGCCGAGCGCCGCGAGAGCGGATAAAAACTGGCGCTTGTTCATCACTGCAGTTTGAGCAGACGCTGCGCGTTGCCGAAGTAGATCTTGCGCTTGTCGCCCTCGGGCAGGCCGAGCTCCTCGATCGAGCGGATGCCTTCGCGGATGAACATCGGGCCGCCTTCCGGATCGAATGGGCAGTCGCTTGCGAACACGATCTTGTCGATGCCGAAGAAGGCAATGCCACAAGCGAGCGGCGCGGCGGCGCCGCCGAGCACCGTGTCGCCATAGAACATCTTGAAGTACTCGATCGGCGGTTTGCTCAACCGTTTGAGGACCTCGGCTTCATCGCCCTCCGCAGAGCGAGCGCCCAGCTGCGCCCAGAGCGTCTCCGCACGTCCGGCAAAGTACGGGATCATGCCGCCGCAATGGTGCGTGATGATGCGCAGCTTGGGCAGCTTCTCCAGCAGGCCGGAGAACACCATGCGCGCCATCGCCACGCTGGTCTCGAAGGGCCAGCCGAGCACCTGCCAGATCTCGTACTTCGACTTCGGCTCGCCCGGATAGTCGGCGCGCGAGGCGGGACGCGCGGGATGCATCCACACCGGGCGATCGTGATGGTTGGCGATGCGCTCGAACACCGGGAAGAACTCCGGGTCGTCGAGCGGCCGGCCCGCCACGCTGCTGATGATCTGGATGCCGCGCGCGCCGAGTTGGTTGATGGCGCGGTCCATCTCGTCGAGCGCGGCGCGCGGGTTGTTCATCGGCAGCGAGGCGACGAACGCCGGGAATTCCTTCGGCCACTTGCGGCACATCTCGGCCATGCCGTCGTTCGCCACCCGCGCGAACTCGGGCGAATGCGAAGCGTCGCCCAGCAGCTCCGGGCTCGGCAGGCCGAGCGTCAGCACCTGCTGCACGTCGCGAAACTTCTCGCGCAGCATGGCCACGCGGTGCTCGATGTCCCACAGCATGCGCAGGCTCGACATGCGCTTCACCATGCCCGGCTCCTTAGAATGCTGCTTCACTAAGTCGAGGTACGCCTGCGGCATGACGTGGTTGTAGATGTCGATCTTCACGGGCCGATTGTATTGTCAACTCGAACGCCGGTTGAGCGTTGGGTCGCAATGGGAGGATGCGTAGAATGAGCGTCATGGA
>DASWER010000384.1:0-3200 GCA_036394655.1 Burkholderiales bacterium | reverse complement strand
GGCCCGATCCTGTGGGTGATCAGCACCACGACGCTGCGCCAGACGGTGACGCCGGCGGCGCTGCTCGGGCGCGTCTCGGCGATCAACATCATGTCCTATGGCGCGCGGCCGATCGGCGCGCTGCTCGGGACGCTCGTGGCGATGTCCTGGGGACCCGGCATCTCGCTCGCGGTCGCGGCGGCCGGGTTCTTCGTGCAGCTCTGCGTCATCGCCGCGTCGCCCGCGGCAAGACTGGTGCAGCAGCCGGCCTGACTTAGCCGATCGCCCGCACCACGCCGCCATCGACGCGCAGCGCGGCGCCGTTGGTGGCCGAGGCGCGCGCGCTGCAGACGTAGACGATCATCGACGCCACTTCTTCGGGCGTGGCGAAGCGCTTGAGGAGCGACGAGGGGCGGGCGCTGGCGAAGAACTCGCGCTCCATGGTCTTGAAGTCGGTGCCGCGCGCCTTGGCCATCTGCTCGACGAAAGCCGCCACGCCCTCGGAGCCGGTCGGGCCCGGCAGCACGCTGTTGACCGTGATGCCGCTGCCCGCCGTGGTCTCGGCGAGACCGCGGGCGACCGCCAGTTGCGCGGTCTTGGTCATGCCGTAGTGGATCATTTCCGGCGGGATCTGCAGCCCGGATTCGCTCGAGACGAAGACGATGCGCCCCCAGTTGCGCGCGCGCATGCCGCGCAGGTAGTGCCGCGACAGGCGCACGCCGCTCAACACGTTCACCTCGAAGAAGCGCATCCAGTCGGCGTCGCCGATCTCTTCGAAGGGCTTCGGCTCGAAGATGCCGACATTGTTGACCAGGATGTCGGCTTCGGGGACGGCGGCGGTGAGCTTGGCACATCCGTCGGCGGAGCCGAGGTCGGCCGCGACGCCGCGCACCTGCGCCTTGGGCAGCGCCTTGCGGATCGCCTCGAGCGCCGCGGCGACGCGCGATTCGGTGCGGCCGTTCACCACGACCTGCGCGCCTTCTGCTGCAAGGAGCTGCGCCGTTGCAAAACCGATGCCGGCTGTCGACCCGCTGACGACGGCGCGCTTGCCGCTGATGTCGAGATTCATCTGGAGCCTCGCGTCGATGCTACATAATTTGCACTCTTGGAGCGAGGAGGAGCCATGAAGCTTTCGTATAAGTTGGCTGCAGCAATTGCAGCCGCCGCCATCGCGCTGCCGGCCGCGGCGCAATCGGGCCGCAATCTGGAAGAGCTCAAGGCCGAGACGCAGGCGCGCGCCGATCGCAACGCGTATCCCTTGATCGGGCTCAAGCCGGATGAGGTGCGCGAGGCGCTCGGGCGCCTTAAGAGCATGGATCGCGACGAGTGGGCGGCGTCCTGGAGCCAGATCGGCGATCGCTACATGGCAAGACAGGACTACCACCAGGCGTGGCTCTATTACTCGTTCGCGCGCTGGCCGGTGCCGAACTCGCCGGGCAAGCAGCGCGCCTACGAGAAGGCGCTCGAGGCGTACCTCGCGGCTGCGAAGAAGTTCGATCCGCCGCTGGAAGTGATGCGCGTGCCTTATGAAGGCACCGAGGTCGTCGGCTACCTGCGCATGCCGAAGGGAGCTCGCCCGGCGCCGCTAGTGATTGCCATTGCCGGGCTCGACAGCCGCAAGGAGGAGATGGCCGAGCGCTTCGCACCGCTGGTGGAGCGCGGCATCGCGGTGCTGGCGCTCGATTCGCCCGGCACCGGGCAGTCGGGCATGAAGGCCGCGCCGGGCGTGGAGAAGTCGCTCTCGCGCGTGCTCGACGCGGCGCTCGCGCGTCCGGGTATCGATACGAAGCGCGTCGCACTCTATGGCGGCAGCTTCGGCGGCTACTGGGCGTCGATCCTCGCGGTCATCGAGAAGCCGCGCCTGCGCGCGGTGGTGGCGCAGTCGCCGCCGGTGCACGAGTACTTCTCGCGCGAGCGCAATCGCGCGCTCGCCAGCAACCGCGAGTACCTGTTCGATTACGTGCCGGCGCACATGTTCACCTACGGCGCCGCGAACCTCGAGCAGCTCGGCGAGATGAAGGAGAAGATGTCGCTGAAAATCCGCGGCATGCTGGATCAGCCGATGGCGCCGATGCTGGTGATCGGCGGCACGCTCGACACGCAGGTGCCGCTCGCCGACATCGAGCTGCTGATGCGCAGCGGCGACTCGCCGAAGGAGATGTGGCTGCATCCGCGCGGCGGGCACATGGGGCGCGATGCCAAGGCCTGGCCCGACCCGGTGATCTTCAAGCGCGTGACGACGCCGTGGCTGCTGCGCGCGCTCGAGGTAGACCCGGCCTAGGCCGTTATCGGATCACCTGGTCCGCGTTCAACAGGATCGACTGCGGGATCGTGATGCCGAGCGCGCGCGCGGTGTTGAGGTTGACCAGGAGTTCGATCTTGACGGGCTGCTCGATCGGCAAATCGCCCGGCTTGGCGCCCTTGAGGATCCGGTCGACATAGTAGGCGGTGCGGCGGTACATGCCCAAAAGGTTCGGCCCGTAGGAGATGAGACCGCCCGCCTCGACGAACTCGCGCGTTTCGTAAATCGCAGGGAGGCGCTTTTCGCGCGCGAACTCGACGATGCGCGCGCGCATGCTGACCGTCAGCGGGTCGGCGAGCAGCAGCAGGCCGTCGGGCGGATCGCGGCTCACGGCATCGAACGCCGCTTCCATCTCGCGAGAGTCGCTCACTTCGATCGAGCGCACGTCCACGCCGACATTGGGGCCGGCGAGCTTCGCTTCCTGGAAGCGCGCGCCCATCCCTTTGTACGCCGGATTCCACATCACCGCCACGGCGCGGGAGCGCTGCGGCAGCACCTGCCTCAGGAGCTGCATGCGCTTCGCGCCGAGCTCGGGCGCCATCATCGAGAGCCCGGTGATGTTGCCGCCGGGGTGAGCCAGGCTCGCGACGAGCCCCTCGGCGACCGGGTCGGAGCTCACCGGCATGACGATGGGGATGGTGCGCGTCGCCTGGCGCGCCGCCAGCACTGCCGGCGAAGATGCCGCAACGATGATGTCCGGCTTGAGCCGCACCAGCTCGGCGGCGAGCGCGGGCATGCGCTCGAGCTTGCCTTCGCCCCAGCGCACCTCGAACCGCATGTTTTCACCGTCGATGTACCCGAGCTCGCGCAGGCCCTGGCGGAGTGCTTCGAAGCGGAAGTCGGAATTGTTCTGCGGCACGACCGGCGACAGATAGCCGATGACCGCGAGCTTGCGCTGCTGCGCGAACGAGCGCAGCGG
>DASWER010000383.1:0-2632 GCA_036394655.1 Burkholderiales bacterium | reverse complement strand
GTGCTCGAGAACGCGCTCGCCGGCATTATCTTCGTAAGAGACCGGCGCATCGTGCGCTGCAACCGGCGCTTCGAGCAGATCTTCGGCTACGAGCCGAGCGAGCTGATCAATCAATCGACGCACTTCATGTTCGCCAGCGAGTCGGAGTACGACGCCGGCGGCGAGGCGGTATACGAGGCGATCTGGCGCGGCGAGACGCAGCAGCTGCGCCGCCAGCACCTGCGCAAGGACGGCCGCCTCATCTGGTGCTCGATCTCGGGCCGCGCGGTGCAGACCGGCGATCCCGCGCAGGGCTCGGTGTGGCTGTTCGAGGACATCACGCAGCAGCACGAGGCCGAGGAGCGCATCGAGCAGGCGCTCGCCGAGCAGGAGCTCATTCTGGATAACGCCACCGTCGGCATCGCGTTCGTCAGGAACCGCACCATCCAGCGCTGCAACCGCTTCCTCGAGGAGATGGTCGGCGCCGGCCCCGGCGAGCTGGTCGGGGAAAGCTCGGCGACGCTGTTCGCCGACACCGACGACTGGCAGCGCGCCGGCTCGCTCGCCTACCTGACCACCGCGCCCGGCGGCACGCACGATGCGGAATGGCGCTTCGCGCGGCGCGACGGCACCACATTCCGCTGCCGCACGCGCGGCCGGCGCATCGACGTCGGCGACGAGATCCAGGAGTGGATCTGGAGCTTTGAAGACGTCACCGCGGAGCGCGATGCCGACCAGCGCGTGCAGCGCGCGCTCGCCGAGCAGGAGCTGATCCTCGACAATGCCACCGTCGGCATCGCGTTCATCAGGAACCGCAGCTACCAGCGCTGCAACCCGCGCTTCGAGGAGATGTTCGGCTACGGGCCGGGCGAGCTGATCGGGCAGGCCACCCGCGCCATCTATGCCTCGGAGGAAGAGCACCAAAGCGACGGCGGCTGGTACGACGACATGCGCGACGGCCGCTCGGTGTCCGCCGAGCGGCAATACCGCCGCAAGGACGGCAGCGTCTTCTGGTGCAAGCTCGTCGGCAAGGCGATCGATGCCGCCAATCCGCGCGAGGGCGCGATCTGGATCTACGACGACGTCACCGCCGAGCACGCCGCGCGCGAGTCCCTCGAAGCCTCGCGCAACGCGCTCGAGCGCGCGGTCGCCGAGCGCACCGCGGAGCTCGAGCAGGCGAAGGCGCGCGCGCAGCATCTTGCCGACCACGACGCGCTCACCGCGCTGCCGAACCGGCGCCTGCTGGAAGACCGTCTCACCCAGGCGCTGGCGTTGAGCCAGCGCAATCGCAAGCAGACCGCGGTGATGTTCATCGATCTCGACCGCTTCAAGCCGATCAACGATTCGCTCGGCCACGCGGTGGGCGACCTGCTGCTCAAGGAAGTCTCGCTGCGCCTGGTGAACCAGCTGCGCGTCGGCGACACCATCTGCCGCATCGGCGGCGACGAGTTCGTCGTCGTGCTGCCCGAGGTCAAGCGCTCGTCGGACGTCGCGCAGGTGGCGCAGAAGGTGATCGAGCAGGTATCGCTGCCGGAGACCATCGAAGGCCGCGAGCTCGCGGTCACCTGCTCGATCGGCATCGCCGTATATCCCGACGACGGGCGCGACGCCGAGACGCTGATCCGCAACGCCGACGCGGCGATGTACCACGCCAAGGAGCTGGGGCGCGCCAACTACCAGTTCTTCACCGAGCAGATGAACCAGGCGGCGTCGCGCCGCCTCGCGCTCGAGACCGATCTGCGCCGCGCGCTCGGCAAGAACGAGCTGCGCGTGCACTACCAGCGCATCGTCGAGGCGAAGAGCGGCCGCGTCACCGGCCACGAGGCGCTGGTGCGCTGGCAGCACCCGGAGCGCGGCGTGGTGCCGCCGGGTGAGTTCATCCAGATCGCCGAGGAGAGCGGCCTGATCCTGAAGATCGGCGAATGGGTGCTGCGCGAAGCCTGCCGCTGGGGCCGGTCGCTCGGCGCGGAGCGCGGCCTGCAGATCGCGGTCAACCTCTCGCCGCGCCAGTTCAACGACCCGAAGCTCGCGCAGATGGTGTCGCACGCGCTCAAGGAGACCGGCTTGCCGCCGCGCCTGCTCGAGCTCGAGATCACCGAGACGCTGGCGATGCAGCACACCGACAGCACCCTCGGCACGCTGAAGCGCCTGAAGAAGCTCGGCGTCTCGATCGCGATCGACGATTTCGGCACCGGCTACTCGAGCCTGGCGTACCTCAGGCGCTTCCCGGTCGACAAGGTGAAGATCGACCGCACCTTCGTCGCCGATGCCCCCGAGGACCGCGAGCAGGGCGCGATCGTCTCGGCCATCGTCGCCATGGCGCACGCGCTCGACATCGAGGTGATCGGCGAAGGCGTCGAGACCGACGCCCAGCAGGAGTTCCTGCGCCGCTGCGGCTGCGACTACATCCAGGGCTACCTCACCGGCCGGCCGGCCGACGCCGACACCGCGGCGAAGGACTATCTCTAGATCGTTTTACCGCGCTTCTCTTTCAGGAGCGCCTCGATGCCCTTGATGTTGAACTCGACGCCGAGCATGTTGGGATTCACCTCGAGCGCTTTTCTGAACCAGGCGAGCGCCTCCTCGTAGCGCTCGAGCTCGAAGTAGATCTGCCCGAGCCCCGAGAGCGCGCCGAAGTGGCCCGGGTTGCGGC
>DASWER010000382.1:0-18059 GCA_036394655.1 Burkholderiales bacterium | reverse complement strand
GGCGCCTCCGACTCGGGCCTGATCCCGATGATGTATCCGGACTACCAGCGCGTCGACAATCCGGAGGCCAGCAAGCGCTTCGAGAAATTATGGGGCGGCAGTCTCGACAAGAAGCCGGGACTCACCGTGGTCGAGATCATGAATGCCGCCTACGACGGCAAGATCCGCGGCATGTACATCATGGGCGAGAACCCGGCGATGTCGGACCCGGACCTCGCGCACGCGCGCGCCGCGATGGCGAAACTCGAGCACCTGGTGGTGCAGGACATTTTCCTGACCGAGACGGCGTATCTCGCCGATGTCGTGCTGCCGGCCACCGCGTGGCCGGAAAAGGACGGCACCGTGACCAACACCGACCGCATGGTGCAGCTCGGGCGCCGGGCGCTCAAGGCCCCGGGCGAGGCGCGCGAGGATCTCTGGATCATCGTCGAGCTGGCAAAGCGCCTGGGCCTCGACTGGCGCTACGCGCATCCGAAGGAGGTGTGGGATGAGATGCGCCAGGGCATGGACTCGATCCGCGGCATCACCTGGGAGCGACTCGAGCGCGACTCGTCGGTCACCTATCCCTGCGAGAACGAAGGCGACCCGGGCCAGCCGGTGGTGTTCCAGACGCACTTCCCCACCGCGACCGGGCGCGGCAAGTTCGTGCCGGCCGACCTGATCTCGGCCGCCGAGCGTCCCGACAAGGAATATCCAATGGTGCTCATCACCGGGCGCCAGCTGGAGCATTGGCACACCGGTGCGATGACGCGCCGCTCGGGGACGCTCGACGCTATCGAGCCCGAGGCCGTGGCCTCGCTGCATCCGCTGGACCTCGACGCGCTCGGCGCGCAGCCGGGCGGCATCGTCACCGTCGAGTCGCGCCGCGGCAAAATTTACATCTATGCGCGCGCCGATGCCGGCATCCCGCGCGGCGCGGTGTTCATTCCGTTCTGCTACTACGAGGCGGCAGCGAACCTGCTGACCAATCCGGTACTGGACCCGTTTGGCAAGATTCCGGAATTCAAATACTGCGCGGTGCGGGTGAAGGCCGGCGGCAGCCGGCCGGGAGACCCGGGCTACGGCAAAGGGCGTACACTACAAGAACTGTACGGGTAGGTTCCCTGGGGAGGGACGAAGATGCCGATCATCGCGATCACCCGCGAGATGGGCTCGCTTGGTAAGGATGTGGCCCGCGGGCTTGGGGAAGCGCTCGGGTTGCCCGTGATCTACCACGAGGTCATCGATCATCTTGCCGACCGCATGCGCGTGCGCAAGAGCCATGTCATTCGCCTGCTCGACGGCAGCGCCGGCCTGCTCGAGCGGCTCACCGCCGACAAGACCAGCCTGTCGATCTTCACCGCCGACGAGATCTTCGCCATCGCCGCTAAAGGCGGCGCGATCATCCGCGGCTGGGGCGCGACGCATCTCTTGCACGAAATCCCGCACGTCATGTGCGTGCGCGTCTGCGCGCCGTTCGACCTGCGCAAGCAGCGCATGATGGAGCGGCTCAATTCCAGCGACGAGCAGCTGATCGGCGAGGAGATCCGCATCAACGACGAGGCGCACACCGCGATCATGCGGCGGCACTTCGGCGTGCAATGGACCGAATCGGAGCATTACGACGTGGTGCTCAACACCAAGCGCGTTTCGGTGAACGAATGCGTCTCCGAGGTGCTGTCGATCGCGCGCGGCCCGCAGTTCGTCGAGACCGACGCCTCGCACCAGAAGCTCGACGATCTCGCGCTCGCCGCACGCGTGCGCGCTGCGCTGCGCCGTGCGCCCGAAACGCGCGAGGCACGCGTGCAGGTGAGCTCGCAGACCGGCCGCATCACGCTCTCGGGTGCGAGCAGCACCGACGAGATGCTCGCCTTCGTCGAAGTCGCCTCCGCGGTGCCCGGCGTGCGCGACGTCGCCTATCGCACCAATCCGGGCGAAGAGCTACGGCCGCGGTTTCACTGACCTAGTAGCTGAACGTCTGGTTCTTGCCGATCACGGTCAGCTCGACGTAGGAGCTGCCGTTGTGGTCCGTCGGCGTGAAATGGATCAGGTAGCCGCCGGTGTCGAAGTCCTTCATGCCGTCGAGCGCTGCCATGAAGTTGTCGCGCGTCAGCTTCGGCCCGGTGCGGCGCAGCGCCTCGACGATCACTTTCGCGCCGATGAACCCCTCGAGCGAGGTGAACGAGTATTCCTTCTTGCCGAGATGTCTTTCGATCGCGGCCTGGTATTCCTTGACCACCGGCAGCGAGCGCTTGGTCGGCGGCGGCACGTCCTGCGCGATGGCGACGCCGGCGCCGTCCTGGCCGAGCTCCTTGGCGAGCGGGCTCGCGCCGGGGAATGAGTTGCTCACCATCTGGCCCTCGAAACCGGCTTTCCTGGCGGCGCGGATCAGGTCGGCGCTCGCCTTGTAGAGCGTAGTGAGGATCACCACCTCGGGATCGCCCTGCATCACGTCCTTCAGGCCGCTGGCGATGTCGGGCTTGGCGCGGTCCTTGAAGGCGCCGCGCGACACCGGGGCGAGATTGCGCTTCTTCAGCGCGCGCTCCACGGCGGCGAGATTCTCTTTGCCGACGGGGTCGTCGTAGTAGACGATGGAAAAGCGCTTGATGCCGAAGGTGGTGTAGTGCTCGACGATCTTCTCCAGCTCGTCGGCATAGCTCGCGCGGATGTTGTAGACCTGCTTGTTGAACACGCGCATCGGGTCGGCGCCGGTGAACGGACCGATGAACGGTACCTTGTGCTTGTCGACGAACGGCAGCGCCGGGCGCGACAGCGTGGCGCTCGCGTAGCCGTAGAGCGCGAACACGGGCTGCTCCTCGACCATCCTCTTGGTGTTGGCCTCGGCGCGCGGCACCTGGTTCGCGTCGTCGAGCGTCACCAGCTCGATCTTGCGTCCGTGGACGCCGCCGGCGTCGTTGACCTTCTTGAAGTAGGCGAGCGCGCCGTTGCGGATGTCGTTGCCGAGCTCGGCGTTGGCGCCGCTCAACGGCGCCGACTGGCCGATGACCACGCTGCGCGCGGTGACGCCGGGCGCCTGTGCCTGCGCGGCGCCGGCGCAGACTGCCACGACGCTGGCGATAAGCGAGATCGATCTGACGCTTCGCGGCATGCCCATCCTCCTATTTCTATTGTCGGGAGCGCTTGACCTCAGTCAAGGCTCGCGCTACCCAGACTCTCCCACAATCCGGCCTTCCTCAGCAAACGAGCGAGACGATCATGCCGTCGGACATCGAAATCGCGCAGGCCGCCAAACTGCAGCGCATCGCCGGGGTCGCCCGCGAGAAGCTGGGCATCGCGGAAGAGCACCTCGAGCCTTACGGGCACTACAAGGCGAAGATCTCGCTCAAGTACCTCGATTCGCTGAAGGGCAAGAAGGACGGCAAGCTGGTGCTGGTCACGGCGATGACGCCGACCCCGGCGGGCGAGGGCAAGACCACCACCACCGTCGGCCTCGGCGACGCGCTCAACCACATCGGCAAGAAGGCGATAATTTGTCTCCGCGAGCCTTCGCTCGGCCCGGTGTTCGGCATGAAAGGCGGCGCCGCCGGCGGCGGCTACGCGCAGGTGGTGCCGATGGAGGACATCAACCTGCACTTCACCGGCGACTTCGGCGCGATCCAGCTGGCGAACAACCTGCTCGCTGCGCTGCTCGACAACCATATCCACCACGGCAACGAGCTCGGCATCGACGTGCGCCGCATCCAGTGGAAGCGCGTGCTCGACATGAACGACCGGGCGCTGCGCGAAACCGTGGTCTCGCTCGGCGGTCCGGGCAACGGCTACCCCCGGCAGGACGGCTTCGACATCGTGGTGGCCTCGGAGGTGATGGCGATCTTCTGCCTCGCCACCTCGCTCGAGGACCTGAAGAAGCGCCTGGGCAACATCGTGGTCGGCTACACGCGCGAGCAGAAGCCGGTGACGGCGCGGGACCTGCAGGCGCACGGCGCGATGACCGTGCTGCTGAAGGACGCGCTTGCGCCCAACCTGGTGCAGACGGTGGAAAACAACCCGGCGTTCATCCACGGCGGGCCGTTCGCCAACATCGCACACGGCTGCAATTCGGTGATCGCCACGCAAAGCGCGCTCAAGCTCGCCGATTACGTGGTGACCGAGGCCGGCTTCGGCGCCGACCTCGGCGCCGAGAAGTTCCTCGACATCAAGTGCAGGAAGAGCGGCCTGCGTCCCAATGCCGCGGTGATCGTCGCCACGCTGCGGGCGCTCAAGTACCACGGCGGCGTCGACGTGAAGGAGGTCAACAAGGAGAACCTGCCGGCGCTCGAGAAAGGCCTGGTCAACCTCGAGCGGCACGTCGACAACGTGCAGAACGTATACGGCATTCCCTGCGTGGTGTCGATCAACCGCTTCACCTTCGACACGCCGGCCGAGATCGAGCTCCTGAAGGCGCGCATGAAAAAGCTCGGCGTGCCGGTGGTGCTCGCCACGCACTGGAGCGACGGCGGCAAAGGCGCCGCCGAGCTGGCGCGCGTGGTGGTGGGGCTGTGCGAGACCAAGAGCAACGCGAAGCTCGTCTACAGCGACAACGACTCTCTGTGGGAAAAGATCAACGCCATCGCCAAACTGGTCTACCGTGCCTCGGAGGTCACCGCCGACACCAAGGTGCGCGCGCAGATCAAGAAGCTGCAGGACGACGGCTTCGGCCACTATCCGGTGTGCGTGGCGAAGACCCAGTATTCCTTCTCGACCGACGCGCAGAAGCGCGGCGCGCCGGAGAACCACGTCATCAACGTCCGGGAAGTACGACTCGCCGCGGGCGCCGAGTTCGTGGTGATGATCTGCGGCGACATCATGACCATGCCCGGGCTGCCGAAGGTGCCTTCGGCGAACAAGATCGATCTGGTGGACGGCAAGGTGGTCGGGCTGTTCTAGAATCCGGCGATGATTGAAGAACTGGCGACGCAGGCCTTCTGGCTCGGCCTGCTGAAGATCATCGGCGTCAACATCATCCTGTCGGGCGACAACGCGGTGGTGATCGCGCTCGCGGCGCGCTCGCTGCCGCCCGCGCAGCAGAAGAAGGCGGTGTTCTGGGGCGCGGGCGCCGCGATCGTGCTGCGGATCCTGCTCACTCTGTTCGCCGTGGCGCTGCTCACGCTGCCGTGGCTGAAGCTGGTGGGCAGCCTGCTGCTCTTCTGGATCGGCGTGAAGCTCCTCATCCCCGAGGACGGCGACGACGACATCCAGGCGAGCGAGCACCTGATTACCGCGATTAAAACGATCTTGATCGCAGACTTGGTGATGAGCCTCGACAACGTGATCGCGGTCGCCGCGGCCGCCGGCGGCAGCGTGGTGCTGCTGATCCTGGGCCTGGCGATCTCGATTCCGCTGGTGATCTTCGGCGCGACGCTGCTGATCAAACTGATGGATCGCTACCCGGTGATCATCACCGCCGGCGCGGGCCTGATCGGCTGGGTGGCGGGCGAGATGCTGGTCGCCGATGTGGCGCTGAAGGGCTGGTTCACGAGCCTCGGCATCCAGTACAAGGACGATCATCCGCTGGTCGGCGGCGTCGAGCTCGAATGGCTGGCGGCGGCGGCTGGCTTCGTCTTCGTCGTCGCGCTCGGCAAGTGGCTGGCCAAGCGAAAGGAAGCTGCAAGGCCGCAGACCACGAATTCTTGACGTCCATCATTGTCGAAGAGCACTAGTAGAGGACAATGCCACCGCGAAAGCGCGCCGCAGTTATAACGAAGGCTTGATAGAACAGCACGACGCGCCGCCGCAGACGATCGGAGGAGGAGATAAATGATGAAGCGCCAGCTTTCCTACGCGTGTCTCGCACTCGCCGCCTTTGGCGTCACGGCGCCGCTCGGCGCGCAAGCCTGGGAGCCGACGAAGACGGTGGAGTTCATCGTGCCGGCGGGCACCGGCGGCGGCGCCGACCAGATGGCGCGCGCCATCCAGGGCATCGTCGCCAAGCACGCCCTGATGAAGCAGTCGATGGTGGTGGTCAACAAGTCGGGCGGCGCCGGCGCCGAGGGCTTCCTCGACGTGAAGAACGCCAAGGGCGATCCGCACAAGATCATCATCACCCTGTCGAATCTTTTCACCACGCCGCTCGCGCAGGGCACGCCCTTCAGCTGGAAGGACCTGACGCCGGTGAAGATGATGGCGCTCGACCAGTTCGTGCTGTGGGTCAATGCCGAGACGCCTTACAAGACCGCGAAGGACTATGTCGAGGCGGCGAAGAAGGCCGGACCGCGCAAGTTCAAGATGGGCGGCACCGGTGCGAAGCAGGAGGACGAGATCATCACCGTCGCGATCGAGCAGAAGACCGGCACCAAGTTCATCTATATCCCGTTCAAGGGCGGCGGCGACGTCGCGGTGCAGCTGGTCGGCAAGCACGTCGACTCGACGGTCAACAATCCGATCGAGGCGGTGGCGCATTGGCGCGGCGGCAAGCTGCGCCCGCTTTGCGTGTTCGACCAGAAGCCGATGCCTTACAAGACCAAGGTCACCGCGACCATGGCGTGGGCCGACATCCCGACCTGCAAGACACAGGGCCTCGATGTCGATTACCTGATGCTGCGCGGCATCTTCATGCCGGGCGCAATCAAGCCTGATCAGGTGCAGTACTACGTCGACGTGCTGAAGAAGGTCCAGCAGACGCCGGAGTGGAAGAGCCTGATGGAGCAGGGCGCCTTCAATACCTCTTCGCTCGAGGGCAAGGAGTACGCCGACTGGGTCGCGAAAGAGGAACAGCGGCACGTCGTGCTCATGAAGAGCGCCGGCTTCCTCCACGACAAGAAGTAATGAGCACTGAGGGCGAGAAGCGCCCCGCCTTCGGCCACAAGAGCGCCGAGATGGTCGTCGCGGCGTTGTTTTTCCTGTTGGGCGCGATCGCCGTCTGGGACAGCGTGCGCCTCGGGGCGCGCTGGGCCGACGACGGGCCGCAGGCGGGTTACTTCCCGTTCTACATCGGCCTCATCGTATGCGCCGCCTCGGCGGTCAACCTGGCGCTGGCCTGGCTCAGCCCCCGGCAGAAGGACCGGACCTTCGTCGAGGTCGGCCAGCTCAAGCTGGTCCTGACGGTGCTGGTGCCAGCGGCGATCTACGTCGCGCTGGTCGGCTGGACCGGGATCTACGTCGCCTCCGCGCTGTACATCGGGTTTTTCATGCGCTGGCTGGGGAAGTATCCGTGGTGGAAGGTGGTCGCGGTCAGCATCGGCAACAGCGTGGTGTTTTTCCTGATCTTCGAGATCTGGTTCAAGGTGCCGCTGCCGAAGGGGCCGCTTGAGAACCTGCTGGGCGTGGGCTGATGGACGAAATTCAATCGCTGTTGCACGGCTTCGTTGTAGCGCTCAGCCTGAAGAACCTGGCGCTGATGTTCGTCGGCATCGTGCTCGGTGTCATCATCGGCGTGCTGCCGGGGTTGGGCGGTGCGAACGGCGTGGCGATCCTCCTGCCGCTCACCTTCTCGATGGCGCAGTCGCCCGGCGGCACGACCTCCGCGATCATCCTGCTTTCGTGCATCTACTGGGGCGCCCTCTTCGGCGGCGCCATTACCTCGATCCTGTTCAACATCCCGGGGGAGCCCTGGTCGGTGGCCACCACCTTCGACGGTTATCCGCTCGCGCAGCAGGGGCGCGCCGGCAATGCGCTCACGGCAGCCTTCACCTCGTCGTTCATCGGCGCGCTGGTGGCGGTGATCGTGATCACTTTTCTCTCGCCGATCGTGGCGAGTTTCGCGCTCGAATTCGGTCCGCCCGAATTCTTCGCCGTCTACCTGCTCACGTTCTGCGCCTTCATCGGCATGAGCAAGGAGCCGCCGTTCAAGACGCTGGCGTCGATGATGCTCGGTTTCGCGCTTGCGGCGGTCGGCACCGACCCGGTGACCGGCGCGCTGCGCATGACCTTCGGTACCGAGAAGCTGCTCAACGGCTTCGACTTCCTGGTGGCGGTGATCGGCCTTTTCGGCATCGGCGAGATCCTGCTCACCCTCGAGGAGGGGCTCGAGTTCAAGGGCACGAGAGCGAAGATCAACATGCGCGTGGTGCTGGAAACGTGGAAGGAGCTGCCGCGCTACTGGCTGACTTCCCTGCGCTCCGCCGCGGTCGGCTGCTTCATGGGCATCGTTCCGGGCGGCGCCACGCCGGCCTCGTTCATGAGCTACGGCGTGGCACGGCGCTTCTCGCCCGACGGCGACAAGTTCGGCACCGGCATGGTGGAGGGGGTGGTCGCGCCCGAGACCGCGGCGCACGCAGCGGGCACCTCGGCGCTGCTGCCGATGCTGACCCTCGGGGTGCCCGGCTCGCCGACCGCGGCGGTGCTGCTCGGCGGCCTGCTGATCTGGGGCCTGCAGCCCGGGCCGCTGCTGTTCGTCGAGCAGAAAGACTTCGTCTGGGGACTGATCGCCAGCATGTATCTCGGCAACATCGCGGGGCTGATCGTGGTGCTGACCTGCGTGCCCCTGTTCGCCGCGATCCTGCGCATCCCGTTCTCGGTGATCGCGCCAGTGATCATCGTGATCTGCGCCATCGGCTCGTACACCGTCCACAACTCGATCTTCGATGTCTGGATGATGGTGGTGTTCGGCGTCGCCGGCTACGTCTTCAAGAAGCTGAACTATCCGCTCGCGCCGCTGGTGCTCGCCATCGTGCTCGGCGATCGCGCCGAGGCGTCGTTCCGCCAGGCGATGCTGGTCTCGCAGGGCGAGCTCGGCGTTTTCTTCTCGAACGCCCTGGTGGGCACCATGACCGGGCTCGCGCTGGCGCTGCTGTTCTGGCCGCTCGCCTCCTGGGCGCTCGGGCGCTTCAGACCTTCTGCTTGAGGCGCGACAGCGTCTCCGGCGTGAGATTGAGGTAAGCCGCCAGCTCTTTCTTGGGTATCCGCCCCGCGAGCTCAGGGTGCTTTCTCTGGAAGCGCGCGAGGCGCCCCGGCGCATCGAGCAGATGCAGCGTGATGGTGTGCGCCATCACCTCGGACATGAGGCGCATCACCTCGTACTCGAAGCGGTGCTTGATCTCGGGATGGTGCTCGAGGAATTCGGCCCACGCCGGCAGCGGCAGCTCCGCGGTGCGCACCTTGGTGACCGCGACGATCGAGTAGGGCAGCGGCGTGCGCAGGCGCCAGGCTGCATACGAGGTATCCATTTCGCTCTCGGCGGCGAAGCGCAGGATCATCTCGCGGCCCTGCGGATTCGACACCACGCGCTTCACCATGCCCTCGAGGATGAAGAATTGCTCCATCTCCTCGTCGCCCTGGCGCACCAGCGGATCGCCCTTGCGATAGTCGGCGATCGCGATCAGCGGCTCGAGCTCGCTCCACTGCGCCGCGCTCATGCCCTGCAGCGCCTGGTTCTCGCGCAGCAGCAGGCGCAGGCTGTTGCGCTGGGGATGGCTCGCAAGTGCAGTCATCGGGGGCCGGATTTTAGACCCTTGACCTCAGTCAAGGCCGCTCGTGGGGGCGCTTTCTTACCATAGCGCTCCCGCACGGAGGTCTCAATGGGTACGGTCGAACCCCAAGTCGCCAGTGACGCGCAAACGCAAGCGATCGACGGCTTTCAGCTGGTCATCGAGGCCCTGAAGCTGAATGGCCTCGACACGATCTACGGCCTGCCGGGGATCCCGATCACCGACCTCACGCGCCGCGCGCAGGCCGCAGGACTACGCGTGCTTTCGTTCCGCCATGAGCAGAACGCCGGCTATGCCGCGTCCATCGCGGGTTTCCTAACGCAGAAGCCCGGAATCTGCCTGACGGTCTCGGCGCCCGGGTTCCTCAACGGCCTGAACGCGCTCGCGCATGCCACGGTGAACTGCTTCCCGATGATCCTGATCAGCGGCTCGAGCGAGCGCGAGATTGTCGATCTCCAGCAGGGCGATTACGAGGAAATGGACCAGCTCGCCATCGCCAAGCCCGTAGCCAAGGCGGCGTACCGCGTGCTGCATGCCGATGACATCGGCGTCGGCGTGGCGCGCGCCATCCGCGCCGCGGTGTCCGGACGGCCGGGCGGCGTCTACCTCGACCTGCCGGCGAAGCTGTTCGCCCAGAGCATCGACGCAGAGCTCGGCAAGAAAACGCTTATCAAGGTCGTCGATCCGGCGCCGAAGCAGATTCCCGCGCCGCAGTCGGTCAGGCGCGCTCTCGATCTCCTCAAGGGCGCGAAGAAGCCGCTCATCATCCTCGGCAAAGGCGCGGCGTACGCGCAAGCGGATTCTGAGATTAAAAACCTAATTGAAAAGACCGGCATTCCCTATCTGCCGATGTCGATGGCGAAAGGCCTGCTGCCCGATACGCACGAGCTGTGCGCGTCGGCGGCCCGCTCGTTCGTTCTGCCCGGCGCCGACGTGGTGATGCTGATCGGCGCGCGTCTCAACTGGCTGCTGTCGCACGGCAAGGGCAAGACCTGGGGTGGCAAGGGCCACAAGGACTGGGGCGGCCAGAAATTCATCCAGGTGGACATTTCGCCGCAGGAAGCCGACAGCAACGTGCGCATCGATGCGCCGGTGGTCGGCGATATCGGCTCCTGCGTTTCCGCTTTCCTATCCGAGATCAAATCCGGGTGGGCGAAACCGCCGGCCGACTGGACCAGCGCGATCCAGGAGAAGAAGACCAGCAACGTCGCCAAGATGGCCGAGACGCTGGCGAAGAATCCCTCGCCGATGAACTTCCACAGCGCGCTCAGCGTGGTGCGCGACATCGTGAAGGCGAACCCGGATGCGATCCTGGTCAACGAAGGCGCCAACGCGCTCGACTTCACGCGCAGCATCGTCGACATGTACAAGCCGAGGAAGCGCATCGATGTCGGCACCTGGGGCATCATGGGCGTCGGCATGGGCTACTGCGTTGCCGCCGCCGTCGTTACGCAGCAGCCGGTGATCGCGATCGAGGGCGACAGCGCCTTCGGCTTCTCCGGCATGGAAGTCGAGACCCTCTGCCGCTACAACCTGCCGGTGTGCATCGTGATCATGAACAACAACGGCGTGTACAAGGGTACGGACACGGATCCCACCGGCCGCGATCCCGCGCCTACCGTGTTCGTCAAGGGCGCGCGCTACGACAAGCTGATGGAGGCGTTCGGCGGCGTCGGCGTGCATGCCACGACGCCGGCGGAGCTGCGTAAAGCGATGGCAGAAGCGATCCGCTCGAAAAAGCCCACGCTCATCAACGCCGTGATCGACGAGACCGCCGGCACCGAGAGCGGCCGCATCACCAGCCTGAATCCAAGCGCGAAGAAGAAATAACCATGGAAGCTCTGAAAGGCGTCCGCATCCTCGACATGACCCACGTGCAGGCGGGGCCGACGTGCTCGCAACTGCTCGCCTGGATGGGCGCGGACGTGATCAAGTTCGAGAACCCGCAGGGCGACGCGACGCGCGGCCAGCTGCGCGACGTGCCCAACGCCGACTCGCTGTACTTCACGATGTTGAACTGCAACAAGCGTTCGATCACCGTGAACATGAAGACCAGCGAGGGCAAGCAGGTGTTCGTCGATCTCCTGAAGAAGTCCCACATCATCATGGAGAACTTCGGCCCGGGGGTGCTCGACCGCTTCGGGTTCACCTGGGAGAAGATCCACCAGCTGAACCCGAAGATCGTGATGGGCTCGATCAAGGGCTTCGGCTCGAGCGGTCCGTACTCCGATTTCAAGGCGTACGAGAACGTGGCGCAGGCGATGGGCGGCGCGATGAGCACCACCGGCGTGCCCGACGGCCCGCCCTTTGTGACCGGCGCGCAGATCGGCGATTCGGGCACCGGCCTGCATCTCGCCATCGGCCTGCTCGCGGCGCTGCGCCAAGCGGACAGGACTGGGCAGGGCCAGTACGTCGAGGTGGCGATGATGGACGGCGTGATGAACCTGTGCCGTGTCAAGTTCCGCGACCACCAGCGCCTTACGCGCGGCGACCTGCCCGAGTATTCCGTGCCGACCTACAAAGGCATGGGCGATGTGCCCCGGGCGGGAAACGATTCCGGCGGCGGGCAGCTCGGCAACGCCGTCCACTGCAAGCCGCACGGCGCCAACGACTGGCTCTACGTCGTGGTGCAGGAAGCGGTGTGGGAGGACCTCGCGAAGCGCATCGGACCGGAGGTCGGCATGCCGGAGATGGCGGCCGATGCGCGCTTCGCCAAGATCGGCGAGCGGCGCAAGAACCAGAACCTGATGTGGACCCTGATCAACAAGTTCGCCGAGAAGTACACCAAGCGCGAGCTGATGGCGATCCTGAACCCGCTGGATGTGCCCTGCGGGCCGATCATGAGCACCGAGGACCTTGCCACCGACGAGCACGTGCGGGGCCGCGACATGTGGCTCGAGCTCGACCATCCGCAGCGCGGCAAGTGGTTCAACGTCGGCATGCCGATCAAGCTCTCCGCCTCGCCGGCGAAGATCGAGCGCTCGCCGACGCTCGGCGAGCACACCGACGAGGTGCTGCGCGAAGTGCTGGGCTACGACGCGGCGAAGATCAACAGCCTGAAAAGCGCCGGCGCATTCTCCGTCCCGCCGAAGAAGGCAGCATGAAGCTCGCCATCATCGGGCAGCAGGATTTCGGCAAGGCGGTGCTCGAGGCATTCCTCGCGCGCGGCGACGAAGTCGCGGGCGTGTTTTGCGCGCCCGAGAAACCGGGCGCGCGCCCCGATGCGCTCAAGGTCGCGGCGCAGGAGAAGGGCGTGGCGCTCTACCAGTTCCCGAGCCTCAAGGCCGAGGATGCGAAGCAGGCGATGCAACAGCTCGGCGCCGACCTCGGCATCATGGCGTTCGTGCTGCAGTTCGCGCCGCAGGACTTCGTGAGGCTGCCGAAGCACGGCACCATCCAGTACCACCCGTCGCTGCTGCCGAAGTATCGCGGGCCCTCCTCGATCAACTGGCCGATCATCCGCGGTGACAGCAAGACCGGCCTGACCATATTCCGCCCGACCGATGGACTCGACGAAGGGCCGGTGGTGCTGCAGAAGGAGACGCCGATCAGCCCGGACGACACGCTCGGCACGGTGTATTTCGACCGCCTGTTCCCGATGGGCGTGAAAGCGATGCTCGAGGCCGCCGATCTGGTGCTCGCCGGCAAGCACCGCGAGGTGGTGCAGGACGAGTCGCAGGCGAGCTACGAGGGCTGGTGCCGCAAAGCCGAGGCGAAGATCAATTGGGCGAACCACGTCGACTTCATCTACAACACCACCCGCGGCTGCAACCCCGCGCCGGGAGCATGGACCACGCTTGCCGGCCAGGAATTGCAGATCTTCGACGCGCGCAAGCACTTGGTGCGCAGCTTCGGCGCGGTCAAGGGGAAAATCGGCGAAGTGGTTGAAGTTACGGAGAAGAGCTTCCAGGTGAGCGCCCAGGGCGGGCGCATCGAGGTGCTGCGCGCCAAGCTCGGCGACGGGAAAAAAGTCGCGGCCGCCGAGCTCCTCGCTGCGGGCCTGATCAAGGCCGGCGCAGTGCTGGGCTCCTGAGCCGAAAAGTCGCGTAAACATTTGACGCGCCTGATGTTGGACTGCAACAATGCGCCTCAGGCTGCTGTTTTAAGGGGAGTTGTGACCGCGCGCCGCGCATGACCGCGTAGCGTAGAATTTTTTTGCGGAACAACGAGGGAGGCGCGCGCCGCATGCAATCGGGTTTTTGGAAGGCCGACTGGTTCCTTGCGTTCACTGTCGTGCTTCTGTTCGCGCTGTTCAACGCGAGCAGCGACCTCCTGCCGAGTCTGGAGAACAAGGCCTACGACCTCGGCGTGCAGGCAAGCAACCGCACGCCCTCGGAGCGCATCGCCGTGATCGCCATCGACGACACCAGCATCGCCAATATCGGGCGCTGGCCGTGGCCGCGCGACGTGCATGCGCGCCTGACCGAGCTGCTCGCGGCTGCGAAAGTCAAAGTGATCGGCAACACGCTGTTTTTCAGCGAAGCGCAGGTCGATCCGGGCTACGCCACCATCGTCAAGCTGATCGAGATGGCGGAGAAGCCCGCGGCCGAGGGCGCGGCGCGTTCGGCGGAGTTGGCGAGCTTCGTCGCCGCGCTGAAGGACGCCGAGCAGCGGCTCAACACCGATCGCATGCTCGAGAGTAGCTACGCGCGGGCCGGCAACGTGCTCCTGCCGATGCTGTTTGCGCTCGGCGAGCCGCGCGGCAAGCCCGATAGCCCGCTGCCCGCGTTCGTGCAGAAGAGCGCCATCGCCGCGGAGGGCAATTCGCAGCTCACGCCGCTCATCACCATGGGCGTGCAGGTGCCGATCGAGGCGATCGGCAGAGCCGCCGCGGGGCTTGGCCACCTCAATGCGCATCCGGACGTCGACGGCGCGGTGCGCACCGAGCCGCTGGTGCTGCAGTACTTCGATCAGTACTACCCGTCGCTCTCGATGATGATCGCCGCGCGCAGCCTGAATCTTTCGCCGGCCGACATCAAGGTCAAGCTCGGCGAGGGCGTGACGCTCGGCCGCCTGCGCGTGGCGACCGATCCCGCGCTGCAGATGCGCAGCTTCTTCTACAAGGATCGCGACGGCCGCGCGCCCTTCCAGGTCGATTCGTTCTACGACGTGCTCAACGGCAAGATTCCGCCGAGCAAATACGCCGACAAGATCGTGCTGATCGGCGCTACCGCGGCGGGCGTGGGCACGACCATGGTCACGCCGGTGTCGCCGGCGATGGCGCCGGTGCTGACGCTGGCGCACTCGGTCTCCTCGATCCTGCAGGAGCACTTTTTCGTCGTGCCCGCCTGGGCCGCCCTGACCGAGTGGCTGGTGATCGCGCTGGTCGCGGTCTATCTGGCCGCGCTGCTGCCGCGGCTCAAGGCAGGAACGGCGCTTGCGGTGTCGGGCGCCATCTTCGCGGCGCTACTCATCGCCGAGGCAAGCCTGATGCTCTCGTCGGGGACCTGGATACAGTTGATGTTGCCGGCCACGCTGTTGCTCGTCGGCCATGCGGCGCTCGTCTCGAAGCGCTTCATCGTCACCGAGCGCGCCAAGCTCAGGTCCGACCAGAACTCGGCGGAATCGAACCGCATGCTGGGGCTGGCCTATCAGGGGCAGGGCCAGCTCGACCTGGCCTGGGACAAGTTCCGGCAGGTGCCGCTGTCCGAGGCGCTGCTGGAGAACCTCTACAGCGTCGGGCTCGACTTCGAGCGCAAGCGCCAGTTCAACAAGGCCGAGGCGGTGTTTCGTCACATGCATGCCTTCAACCCGACGTTCCGCGACCTGGAGGCCAAGATCGCGCGCGCGAAGCAGCTCTCCGAAACCGTGATCCTCGGCGGCGCCGCGAGCCATCCCGGCGGCACGCTCGCCCTCGGCGAAGTCGAAAAGCCGAAGTTCGGCCGCTTCGAGGTGCAGAAGGAGCTTGGCAAGGGCGCGATGGGCGTGGTGTACCTCGGCAAGGATCCCAAGATCGGCCGCGATGTAGCCATCAAGACGCTCGCCCTGGCGCAGGAATTCGAGGCCGACGAGCTCACCCAGGCGAAAGAGCGCTTTTTCCGCGAGGCCGAGACCGCGGGGCGCCTCTCGCATCCGAACATCGTCACCATCTACGACACCGGCGAGGAGCACGACTTCTGCTACATCGCGATGGAGCTCCTGCGCGGCGGCGATCTCGGGCCGCACACCAAGCCGGGCAAGCTGCTGGCGCCGGAGAAGGTCGTGTCGATCGTCGCGCGGGCGGCCGACGCGCTCGGTTATGCGCATCGCGAAGGCGTGGTGCACCGTGACATCAAGCCGGCGAATCTCATGTACCACCCCGAATCGGACACGCTCAAGGTCACCGACTTCGGCATCGCGCGCCTCACCGCGAGCTCGAAAACCAAGACCGGCATGGTGCTCGGCACGCCTTCCTACATGTCGCCGGAGCAGCTCGCCGGCAAGCGCATCGACGGCCGCTCGGATCTGTTCTCGCTCGCGGTGACGCTCTACCTGCTGATGTGCGGCAAGCTGCCGTTCGACGGCGAGTCGATGGCGCAGCTCATGTTCAAGATCGCGAACGAGGCGCCGGCCGACATTCTCAGCGTGAATCCCGCCGTGCCGCCGGGCATCGCGCGCTTCCTCGAGCGCGCGCTCGCCAAGAATCCCGACGAGCGCTTCCAGACCGGCGAGCACTTCGGCGGCGCGCTGCAAACGGCACTCAACGCGACCGCGGCGCAGCCGGCCGCGGTCGACCTCGAGCTCTGACATGGACCTCACCCAGACCCTCGAAATCGCCACCTGCACCGACCCGGGCATGGTGCGCTCGCACAACGAGGACTCGATCGCCGCCGATCCGGTGAACGGCCTGGTGGTGCTCGCCGACGGCATGGGCGGTTACAACGCGGGCGAAGTGGCGAGCGGCATGGCGACCACGGTGATCGTCACCGAGATGCGCCAGATCCTCGCCAACGCGCGTCCCTACGAGGTCGATCAGAAGAACAACGAGGAGATCGCCGCGCGTCTGGTGCGCGAGCAGGTGCTGAAGGCGAACACCTCGATCTTCCAGGCATCGCAGAGCCAGCCGCAGTACGCCGGCATGGGCACGACGCTGGTGGTGTGCCTGTTCTACGACAATCGCATCCTGGTCGCGCACCTCGGCGACTCGCGCTTGTACATGTCGCGCGACGGCAAGTTCAAGCAGGTGACGCGCGATCATTCGCTGCTGCAGGAGCAGATCGACTCGGGGATCATCACCCCCGAGCAGGCGAAGAAAGCCGCGCACAAGAATCTCGTGACGAAGGCGCTCGGCATCGATCCGACCGTCGAGCCCGAGCTCCACGAGTACCCGACGAAGCCGGGCGATATCTACCTGCTCTGTTCGGATGGCTTGTGCGACATGGTGGACGACGAAGACATCGGCATGACGCTCTCCACGCTCGGCGGAAATCTCAAGCTCGCCGCCCAGCAGCTGGTGCAGATGGCCAACGACAACGGGGGTCGCGACAACGTTTCGGTTATACTGGTCCGGGTCCTCAGGGAGTACCCGGGCGCCAAGGGCGTCATGGCCAAGGTGTTCGCGTGGTTAAAATAACCTCCCGGTAGGGACCACCTATGGCGAAATTGATACTCAGCATGGACGGGCTCGTTCTCAAGGAGATCCCCTTGACGAAGGAGCGCACCACCATCGGTCGCAAGCCCCACAACGACATCCAGATCGACAACCTTGCGGTGAGCGGCGAGCACGCCGTGATCGTCACCATCCTCAACGACTCGTTCCTCGAGGATCTCGGCAGCACCAACGGCACGGTCGTCAACGGCAACCCGATCAAGAAGCATTTCCTGCAGAACAACGACGTCATCGAACTGGGCAAGTACAAGCTCAAGTTCGTCGGCGAGGCGGCGCCCGCGGCGAGCGGCGAGAAGGCCGACTTCGAGAAGACCATGGTGCTGCGGCCCGCGGCCATGAAGGCGGCCGCCGCAGCTGCTGCAGGCGGCGGTGGCGCGCAAGCCGCGGTGGCGCAGCGCCAGGCGGCCGTTCAGGCTGCCGGCGCAGCGGCGGCCGCCACCGGAATTGCCGACAAGGATGCTGCTCCCAAGGCTGCACCCGCCGCGGTGCCCGCCGCGGCCCCTGCCGCCAAGCCTGGTGGCCAGCCGCTGGGCGCCATTCAGCTCTTGTCCGGCGGCAACGCCGGCAGGGAGCTCGAGCTCACCAAACCACTCACCACGCTCGGCAAGCCTGGCGTGCAGGTCGCGGTGCTGACGCGCCGCCCGCAAGGCTATTTCATCACCCACGTCGAGGGCGCGAACCGTCCGACGGTCAACGGCCAGGAAATCGGCGCCGCGCCGCACTCCCTCAAGGACCACGACGTCATCGAACTGGCCGGCGTCAAGATGGAATTCTTCCTGAAGGCCTGAAAGGGCCGATCTGAGACAACACATCGTAAGGATTCTTTTCGGCCTTACGATCACGCTGTTCTTCGTAGGGCACGCGCTGGAGCTCTACCAGCTGGGTTTCATCACCCGGCTCGACCACCTCATCTACGACGCGCGGCTCACGATGACCATGCCGCGCGGCGTCGACCGGCGCATCGTGATCCTCGACATCGACGAGAAGAGCCTGCAGGAGGTCGGCCGCTGGCCCTGGCCGCGCGATGTCATGGCGCGCGTCATCGACAAGCTGTTCAACAAGTACCAGGTCACGGTCGCGGGCTTCGACGTGGTGTTCGCGGAAGCCGACTACTCCTCGGGCATCCG
>DASWER010000381.1:0-5519 GCA_036394655.1 Burkholderiales bacterium | reverse complement strand
CCTTGCGGAAGATGTAGGGCCCGCTGCCGGTGTAGTCCTCGATCTGCTTGAAAGCATCGGTCTCGGCGACGCGCCGGGGCATGATGAAGGGCACGTTGGAGGAGGGCTTGCCGAGCGCTTCGAGCACGAAGCCGCAGGCCTCCCGCAGGAAGATGCGGAACGTGCTCGCCGAGGGCGCGTCCATGCGCTCGACGAAGCTCATCAGCTGGATGCCCATCGAATCGCGCTTGCCCCAGCGCTCGAGCGAAGCGATCACATCCTCGCTCGTCACCGGTTTGCCATCGTGGAATTCGAGGCCGCCGCGCAGCGTGAAAGTCCACAGGCGGTTATCGGGACTGACGCTCCACTTGTCCACCATCTGCGGCTGGATGCGGCTTTTCTCGTCGGTGCCGAACAGCGTGTCGTAGACCATGTAGCCGTGGTTGCGCGCCATGTACTGCGTGGTCCAGATCGGATCGAGGATGTTGAGATTGGAGTGCGGCACCACGCGCAGGACCTTGTCCTGCGCATTCGCCGAGAAAACTACGAGGACGGCTGCGGCAATCATGAAGTGACGCATGCGAAAATCCCCGGGGTCGGAAGCGACGCGACGCAGGTTAACAGGGCATAGCACACATCGCAATCCATCCACAGCTGCTTCGCCCGAAGGCCATCGCGCTCGTCGTGCTCGCGGTGCTCTCGCTCGTCAGCCCAATGGTGGAGGTGCTCGCGACCGGACACGTCGAGACCTTCAGCAGCTACGGTCTCGCCGAGACGCTGGTCTCGCTGGTCGTGCTCTTCTGGTGGTATCACCTCGACAAGGCGGAGCAGAGCTATTCCGCCGGCAAGCTGATGAACGCGGGCATGCTGCTCGTCGCCGCGGTGGCGTTGCCGATCTACTTCATCCGCTCGCGCGGCTGGAAGCGCGGTGCCCGCGCCATCGGCGTCGCGGCGCTGTTCGTCGCCGGCACGCTCGCGCTCGGCGAGCTCGGCGAGCGCCTCGGCGCGGCGCTCACATCCTGATACATCGCGTTACAGCAGCCGAGGCCGCACGCGGCTAGATTGGCCGGCATGCGGGCACTGCTGCTGATGTGCTGCCTGGGCGCCTCAACGGCGCAGGCGCAGGACAATCCGGCGATCGACATGCCGGGCTACCTGAGCGTCGCCGGCGAGGCCGCCGAGCACCGCGCCACGCGACGCGTTTCGGAAGCAGAGTTCATCCGCATGAGCCGCGAGCCGGGAACGGTGATCCTGGATGCGCGCAGCAAGGAGAAATATGATGAGCTGCACGTGAAAGCTGCGGTCAATCTCAGCTTCCCCGATATCGCGGTGCAGACGCTGAACAGCGTCCTGCCGGACACAAGCGCGCGCGTTCTCATCTACTGCAACAACAACTTCGCCAATGCCGAGGGTCCTTTCCCGGCGAAGCTGGCAAGCGCGGCGCTCAACCTCTCGACGTACATCGCGCTCTACAACTACGGCTACCGCAATGTCTATGAGCTGGCGCCGCTCATCGACCTGCGCAGCTCACGGCTGGAATTCGCGCCGCGCTAGATCCGCCGGCCGGCCGCAGCCCAGTACGGCTCGCGCAGCAGGCGCTTGAAGATCTTGCCGCTTTCCTCGCGCGGCAGCGCGTCGTGAAAGCTGACGAGGCGCGGCACCTTGTAGTTGGCGATGCGGCCGCGCAGGAACTGCTGCACCTCCTCCGCGCTCGCGCTTGCGCCCGAGCGCAGCTCGACCGCAGCGGCGAGCGCCTCGCCGAACTCGGTATCGGGAATCCCGAACACCGCGCAGTCGGCAACGCCCGGCATGCTCATCAGCGCAGCCTCGATCTCGGCGGGATAGATGTTGACGCCGCCGGAGATCACCATGTCGCTCTTGCGGTCGGCGACATATAAGTAACCCGCGGCATCGAGGTAACCCATGTCGCCGACACTCCACAGGCCGTCGCGTTCGATGGCGACGCGTGCCGCGGGATTGTTGGTATAGGTGAAGTCCGGATACGCGGGCTGGCGGCAGTAGATCAGACCGATCTCGCCCGGCGGCAGCGCGCGTGCGTCGTCGTCGAGGATCTTCACCACGCCCTCGCCGAGCGGGCGGCCGACGCTGCCCGGGCGCTCGAGCCACTCGCGCGAGTCGATGAACGTGATGTGGCCGGCCTCGCTCGAGGCATAGGTTTCGGTGATCACCGGGCCGAACCAGTCGATCATCGCGCGCTTCAGCTCAGGAGCGCACGGCGAGCCGGTCGACGAGATGAAGCGCACCGAAGAGATGTCGTAGCGGCGACGCACTTCGGGGTGCAGGCGTAGCAGGCGCACGAACATCGTCGGCACCAGATAGAGATTGGTGAGCCGATAGCGCTCGATCAGCGCGAGCGTGCCTTGCGCGTCGAAGCGCGGCTCAAGGACCAGCAGGGCGCCGTGCAGGCAGGCCTGCAGGGCATACAGGTTGGGCGCGCTGTGGTAGAGCGGTGCCGAGACCAAGGCGCGCATTTCCGGCTCGAGTCCGAGCACCGTCTGGTAGAGCTCGAGCACCCGAGCCTGCTGCTGGTCGGTGGCCGGCGCGCGCCGCACGCCTTTCGGCCGACCGGTGGTGCCCGAGGTATAGGCCATGTTGCCGCGCGGGCTGCGCGGGGCGCCGTGCCAGGGCTGGTGCGCATCGCGCCACGCCGACCAACCAGGCTCGACCGTGACGATCGGCAGGCCGCTCGGCAGGCCGGCCTCGATCTGCGCCAGCAGGTCGGCATGCACCACCAGCGCCTTGGCGCCGCTGTCGCGCAGGATGAAACCCGCTTCGTCGGCCTTGAAATGCCAGTTGATCGGACAGTAATAGACGCCGAGCCTGCGGCACGCGAGCATCGCCTCGATGAACGCGGGGCTGTTGCGCAGCATGAGCGCCACCACGTCGCCCTCGCGGATGCCCAGACGCTCAAGGCCACTGGCCGCACAGGCGATGCGCCGCTCGAGCTCGGCGGGCGCGATCTCCTCGCCGTCCGCTTGGCCGCCAAAGACGAGCGCCGCGCTCATTCGGGCCAGCGCCGTTGCGCCGGGCGCAGCTCCTCCACCAGGCGGGCAAGGCGCAGCACACCGGCATCGTCGAAGCGATGGCCGACGAGCTGCACGCCGATCGGCAGGCCTTCGCTGCTGGTCCCCCAGTTGATGGACGCCGCGGGCTGCTCGGACATGTTGTAGGCGACGGTGAAAGCGATGTGCGGCAGCGCATCGCGCGGATCGTTGCCCGGCGCAGCCAGCTCGGCTTCGTAGGGCAGGATCGGCGAAGTCGGCGAGAGGACGAAGTCGTAAGGCGCGCTCGCGGCGACGGCGGCTTCGCGCATCGCCATCACCTGGGTATAGGCCTGCATCACATCGCGTCCGGAAAACTGCGCGGCGCGAGCGCTGCACCATTGCGCGATGAACGGCAGCACTTTCGCCCGCTTGCCGGGCGAAAGCTGCATCAGGTCGTTGTACGAGCGGGCCTCGAAGAAGCGGCACATGCCGTCGAGCATCTCTTCGGTGAGAAACGAGCGAATCGATTCGACGGCGCAGCCCGCGGCGGCGAGCGAGCGCGCAGCCGCCTCGGCGGCGCTGCGAACTTCGGGATGCACGGCGAGGCCGACGCCCATGTCGGCGAGAAAGCCGATCCTGAGCCGCCGCGGCTCGAGCTCGTGCAGCGCGGCGGCGAGATCGCGTCCCTCGAAGGGCAGCGACATGAAGTCGCGCGCATCGGGGCGCGCGATCACGTTCATGAGCAGCGCCGCGTCCTCGACGCTGCGCGTCATCGGGCCCGCCACGCGTCCCATGTAGGGCGGATGGATCGGCACGCGACCGAGCGAAGGCTTGAGCGCGAAGATGCCGCAATGCGTCGCCGGCAGCCGCACCGAGCCGCCGATGTCGGTGCCCAGATGCAGCGGCGCATAGCCCGCGACCGCGGCGGCGCCGGCGCCGGAGCTCGAGCCCGAGGTATTGCGGTCCAGGCGCCAGGGATTGCGGGTGACGCCGTGCAGGCTCGAAAGCCCGGAGGACAGCATGCCGTAGTCCGGCATGGTGGTCTTGCCGAGCATGACGCAGCCGGCTTCGCGCAGGCGCGCCGCGGGCGGCGCGTCGGCGTCCTGTGGCGCCCGATCCTCATTCGCCCGGGTGCCGATCGGCGACGGGTCGCCGCGCGTGCCGATGTTTTCCTTGATGGTCAGCGGCACGCCGTCGAGCGCCGATAAGGCGCCGCCGGTCTGCCAGCGCGCTTCGGCGGCGCGCGCCTGCTCGAGCGCCAGATCCGCGCTCACGCGGTACATCGCGTTGATGCGCGGCTCCCAGCTCTCGATGCGCGCGAGCGCCGCGCGCGTCGCCTCGACCGGGGAGAGCTCGCGCGCGGCGTACGCGGCCGCGAGCTGGCGCGCGCTGAGTTCGTGGATGCCCGCCATCGCTCCGCGACTATATACTCCGCGCGGGGATGAAAAGCAGCCTGTTAATCGGCATCGCGCTCATCGCGTGCGCAGCCACCGCGCAAGCGGCGCACGACGTGCGTGTGTGGCACGCGCTCGACGCCGCCATGGCGGCGCAGCTCGAGCGCCTGGTCAGCGACTACAACGCCGAGCAGAGCGAATTTCGTGTCGAGCTGGCGCGCTTGCCTCGCGCCGGCGCGAAGGGCCTGCGGCGCCTGGGCCTGCCGCTGAATACCGCGCGCCCGGTGCTCTACTACAACCGCGACGCTTTCAGAAAGGCAAAGCTCAATCCGCAGGCGGCGCCGAAGACCTGGTACGAGATGGCCGGCCTGCTCGGCACGCTCGCCGATGCCGGACAGCCGTGCGCCTATACGACCGCCTGGCCGGCGTGGGTGATGCTCGAGAATTCCGGCGGCGAGTTCAGCCGCCAGCTGATGGTGCGCTGGACCTCGATGCTCGCGACTTGGGAGAAGTCGGGCTTCTTCAGCTATTCCGGGCGCGCCAACGAGGCCGAGGCGCGCTTCGCCGCCGGCGAATGCGCTGTGCTCACCGCCTCGTCAGGCAGCCGCGCCGAGCTCGCCAAGCAGGCGCGCTTCGAAGTCGGCGTCGCGCCCCTTCCTTACTACGATGACGCTGGGGTCGTGTCACGGGCACTGCCGGCGGGCGGACCCGCCGTCTGGGTCGAGCGCCAGTCGGTCGGGGTGACCAACTTCTTCGCCTTCCTCGCCACGCGCGCCGCGCAGGCGCGACGCACGCGCGAGCTCATGGAGAGCGAGCTCGAAGCGGTCTGGCGGGGCGACAAAACCGCGCTCGACGCGCTGGAAGCCTATTCCGGAAAGCTGAAAACGTCCGAGTAGCGCCTTAATTCTTCAGGCAGCCGCTCATGAACTTCTTGCGCTCGTCGCCTTTCAGCTTCTTCTCGGTCGCCTGCTTGTTGCAGGCACTCATGCGGTTCTGCTGCGCTTTCTGCGCCGCGCTCGGCGCGTCGCCCGACTCGCCTTTGAGGCACGAGCTCATGAAGCCCTTGCGCGCATCGCCTTTCTTGTCGCCGGCCTTCTCGTTGCAGTCCTTCATGCGCGACTGCTGCTTCTTCTGAGCCGGC
>DASWER010000380.1:0-13184 GCA_036394655.1 Burkholderiales bacterium | reverse complement strand
GTCCAGGACTCGTCGCAGTGGCGTGCCGTAGAGCGTCTGCAGGCACTCTACGAGGAGTGGAGCGCATACAAGAAGCGCCGCGATAGCGCGCTGAAGCGGCTGCTGGTCAAGCCGCCGCTGCCCAAGGGCGTCTATCTCTGGGGGCCGGTCGGGCGCGGCAAGAGCTTCCTCATGGACGCGTTCTATCTCTGCGTGCCGCTGGTGCGGAAGCGCCGCGTGCATTTCCACCATTTCATGCGCGAGATCCATCGCGAGATGAACGAGTTGAAGGGGACCGAGGATCCGATCGCCGCCGTTGCGGAGCGAACGGCCCGGCGCTATCGCCTGGTGTGCTTCGATGAGTTTCACGTCTCGGACATCGCCGACGCGATGATCCTCGGCCGCTACCTCGAGGAGGTGATGGAGCGCGGCGTCGAGTTCGTCATGACCTCCAATTACCCGCCCGACGGCCTGTATCCGAACGGGCTGCAGCGCGAGCGCTTCCTGCCGGCGATCGAGCTGATCAAGCAGCGCCTGGACGTCGTCGCGGTCGACAACGGCACCGACTACCGGCGGCTGAAGATGGAGAAGCTCAAGGTCTACCACGTGGGCGACGATGCGCCGCTGGCTCAGATCTTCGCCGAGCTGAAAGACGTCGAGGAGGAGGACCATCCGCTCGACGTCGAGGGCCGCAGCATCCCTTATCGCAAGCGCGCCGGCGGCCTGGTGTGGTTCGACTTCGACGTGCTGTGCGGCGGCGCGCGCTCGTACGCCGACTACGTCGATCTGGCGAAGCGCTTCCATACGGTGATGCTGTCGAACATCCCGCGCATGTCGCCCAAGGACTCCGACGCCGCGCGGCGCTTCACCTGGCTGGTCGACGTGTTCTACGATGACCGCGTGAACCTGATCGTCTCGGCCGCGGCCGAGCCCGAGGAGTTATTCACCGCCGGCGAGCAGGCCGCGGAGTTCCAGCGCACCGTGAGCCGCCTGCACGAGATGCAGTCGGTCGAGTACCTGCGGACCGAGCGAAGGAGATAGGCGATGCGCGCGGTGCTTTTCATCCTGTGTGTGGTGGTCCCGGTCGCTGCGGTGGCGCAGGCCTACCCGGCGAAGCCGATCCGCGTCATCGTGCCGGTCGCGGCGGGCGGCAATCAGGAAATCACGATTCGCGCCGTCGCCGAAGAGATGGCGAAAAGGTTGGCTCAGCCGCTGCTGGTCGAGGCTCGCCCAAGCGCGAGCGCACTGGTCGGCACGCAGTTCGTGGCGCGCTCGGCGCCCGACGGTTACACGCTGCTGTCGGTATCGACCACCTTCGCGCGCGCCGCGACGCTGGTGGCGGCGGCGGGCTACGATCCCGTGCGCGACTTCGTTCCCGTCAGCCTGGTGTCGCGTATCCCGCAGATGCTGCTGGTGCATCCTTCGGTGCCGGCGCAGTCGGTGCCCGAGCTGATCGCGCTGGCGAAGGCGAGACCGGGCGAGCTTTCCTATGCGACTTCGGGCCTCGGCTCGACCGGGCATATCGCCATGGAGTTGTTCAGCCGCCAGGCCGGGATTCGCATGCTGCACGTGCCTTACAAGGGCAATGCGCAGTCGCTTGCCGATCTGCTCGGCGGGCAGGTGCAGGTGATGTTCGACCAGATGAGCACCTCGCTCGCGCACGTCAACGCGGGAAAGCTGCGCGCGCTTGGCGTAACCAGCCGCACGCGCTCGCCGCTGCTGCCCGAGCTGCCGACGATCGACGAGCAGGGCATGACGGGATTCGAGGACGTGACCTGGAACGCGCTGTTGGCGCCGACCGGCACCCCGCGCGGAATCGTCGAGCGGTTGCGCGCCGAAGTCGCGGCGGCCGTTGCGGTACCCGAATTGCGCAAGCGTTTTCTCGAGCGTGCGATCGAGCTGCAGGCGAGCGCGTCGATCGACGAAGCCGCCGCCTTCATGAAGCACGAGGTCGCCGCCTTCGCGCAGCTCGCGCGCGAAGCCAACCTCAAGGCCGAGTAGGACCTACTGCCAGTACGGCGGGAACGCCGAGTTCTTCTGCTCGGCGTCGAGCTGGCGCAGCATCGCTGGCCATTCCAGCACGCCATACGGGCGGCGCGTGCCGGGCTGGTAAAGATGGGCGGTCTTTTCCAGGGTTTCTTTTGAGGGAACTACAAGCTCGGTGCGCGCCGCCATCGCATCCACCTGCGTGCGGCACGACAGCTCGAGCTGGTACATCGTATTGAATGCCTCGGGAATGCTGGGCCCGCAGGTCAGGAGCCCATGCGAGCGCAGGATCATGGCGTTGTGCGTGCCGAGATCGCGCACCAGGCGCTCCTGCTCAGCGAGGTCGACCGCCGGGCCTTCATAGTCGTGGTAGCCGACGTGGTTCTCGAAGCGGATCGAGGTCTGGCTGATCGGCAGCAGGCCGCACTGCATCGCCGCCACCGCCATGCCGGCGCGCGTGTGGGTGTGGATCACGGCGCGCACGTCGGGCCGCGCGCGATGGATCGCGCCATGAATCACGTAGCCGGCCTTGTTCACGTAGTAGTCGGTGTCGGGCTTCCAGATGACGTTGCCGTCGAGGTCGATCTTGGCGAGGCTGGAAGCGGTGATCTCCTTGTAGGTGAGGCCGTACAGATTGATCAAAATGTGATGCTCCGGCCCCGGCACCCGCAGCGTGATGTGGTTATAGGTGAGATCGGTCATGCCGTAGAGGTCGACCAGCCGATAGCAGGCGGCAAGCTCGACGCGCTGGCGCCACTCATCGGGCGTGATTTCGTCCCGGATGCTGCGAAAGTCGGTGCGGTAGTTCGGTAATTTGTCCATGGGCAGTGCAAGAATATAGCGATGCGGGCTCTGCTAGGCCTAATTTTCGCGATCGCCGCAACGTTTGCCCAGGCGCAGGCGTATCCGGCGAAGCCGGTGCGCCTGATCATTCCTTTCCCGCCCGGCGGCAGCAACGACGTGGTGGGCCGCGCCGTCGCCGCGCAGCTCGGCGAGCGCCTCGGACAGTCGGTCGTGATCGACAACCGCGGCGGGGGCGGCGGCACCATCGGCATGAACGCTGCCGCCAAATCGCCGGCGGACGGGTACACGCTGCTGCTCATTTCTGTCGGTTATCCGGTGAGTATCGCGCTGCGCTGGATGCCGGAGGAATCGCTGCAGTGGTACGTGCCGGTAGCGCCGATCGGCACCGGACCAAGCCTCCTCGTGGTGCCGAACTCCCTGCCGGTCAACTCGGTGAAGGAGCTGGTTGGGTTGGCCAAGAGCAAGCCTGGCGCGCTGAACGCGGGCTCGGCCGGCCCGGGCAGCTTCCAGCACCTGGCCACCGAGCTGTTCCGGCTGCAGGCGGGGATCGAGATCGTCATCGTGCAGTACAAGGGCGGCGGCCCGGCGCTGACCGACACGATCGCGGGCCAGGTCCAGATGAACATCGGCAGCGCGGTGCAGAACATTCCGCACGTCCGCTCGGGCAAGCTGCGCGCGCTCGGCGTCGGCGGCAAGGAGCGCATCGCTGCGCTGCCCGACGTGCCCACCTTCGCGGAAGCCGGATTCCCCGGCGCCGAGGCCACCAACTGGTGGGGCATGGTCGCGCCGATTGGCACTCCGGCGGCCGTGCTGACCCGGCTGCAGAAGGACATCGAGGCGGTGGTCGAGTCGCCGGAAATGCAGAAGCGCTTCCAGCTCGAAGGCGCGCAGGCGCTTCGCATGACGCCGCAGGAGTTCGGCAACCTCGTCGCCGCCGAGACCGCGAAATGGACCCGCGTCGTCAAAGAGGCCGGCATCAAGGCAGAGTGAAAGGAAATCATGGAACGCTTCAAGGCCTACAGGCTCACCGAGACGCCGGACAAGAAGATCCGCGCCGAGTTTGTCGACACCACGCTCGACCAGCTCGACCCGGGCGACGTCACCGTCCGGGTCGCCTATTCGAGCGTCAACTACAAGGACGCGCTCGCCGCGACCGGCAAGGGCAAGATCCTGCGCCGCCCCTCGTGCATCGGCGGCATCGATTTCTCGGGCACGGTCTTATCGTCCAGCGACCCGCGCTTCAAGAAAGGCGACGCCGTGTTGACGACCAGCGGCGAATACGTCGGCGTGTCGCACGACGGCGGCTACTCGCCGTATGCGCGCGTCAAGGGCGACTGGCTGACCAAGCTGCCGCCGGGCCTTTCGCTCTGGGAGGCGATGGCTTTCGGCACCGCCGGCTATACGGCGGGAATCGCAGTGGTGCGCATGGAGCACAACGGTCTCGCCCCTGCCAAGGGTCCGGTCGTGGTGAGCGGCGCTACGGGTGGCGTGGGTTCCGTTGCGATCGCGATGTTTGCCAAGCTCGGCTATCACGTGGTCGCGCTCACCGGCAAGGAGAGCGAAGCGGACTGGCTGAAGAAGCTCGGCGCCAGGGAGATGCTGCTCAGGCAGAGCCTCAACCTGGAAAAGATCAAGCCGCTCGACAAGGCGACCTGGGCAGGCGCGGTCGACAATCTCGGCGGCCCGGTGCTCGCGTGGATGGCGAGCACCATGAAGGAGAACGGCGTCATCGGCGCGGTGGGGCTGGCGCAAAGCGCGGAGCTCCACACCTGGGTCATGCCGTTCATCCTGCGCGGCGCGAGCCTCCTCGGCATCAATTCGGGCGACAGCTCGAACGACATCCGCGACAGGGTGTGGCAGCGTCTCGCCACCGACCTGAAGCCGCCGCTGCTCAAGGAGATGGCGCGCACGATCCCGTTCAGCGAGCTGCCGCGCGTGTTCGACGACTTCATCAACGCCAAGGTCAGCCGGCGCGTCGTAGTCGACCTGGCGGAGTGAGCCGCGGTGCCGCAGTCGACCGCGCAGTCGACCGAGGTGCCGCAAAGATGCGTGCTTGTGGTAGACGACTCCAGGTTCGTGCGCACCACCTTCGCCACCATCCTGCGGCCGTCATTCGCCGTGCGCGAGGAGGTTGACGGCGAAGCGGGCTGGCTCGCCATCGAGAGCGACCCGTCGATCGTGATGGTGCTGACCGACCTCGACATGCCGAAGCTCACCGGCTTCGGGCTGATCGGCCGCATTCGCGCATCGGCCGACGCGCGCATCCGCGAGCTGCCGGTGGTCGTGATCTCGGGCAACGAGGAGCCGGGCAGCAAGGAGCGCGCGCGTGAGGCGGGCGCCACGGATTTCATCTCCAAATCCGCCGAAGCGACCGAGGTGCTGTCGCGCCTGCACAACGTGCTGCGGCTCGTCGCGACCAGCAAGGAACTGCAGTCGACCAAGCAGGCGCTCGACGAATCCAGCACGCATGATTCGCTCACCGGCACCTTCACGGCGCACTACCTGATGACCGAAGGGCGCAAGCACTATGCGCACGCGCGGCGCCATGGCGGCCAGCTCTCGGTGATGGCCTTGCGCATCGACAGCTACGCCGACGTGGTGCGCGCGGCAGGCAAGGAGGTCGCCGATGTGGTGGTCAAGCGCATCGCCAAGCTGCTGATGGACAAGGTGCGCACCGAGGATTCGGTGGCGCGCACCGCGCAGGCCGCCTTCATGGTGGTGGCGGCGGGCACCGCCGCGCCGCAAATGCTGGTCCTCGCCCAGCGCCTGCAGCGCGAGCTCGGCGAGGCGAAAGTGAGCTATCGCGGTACCGCGCTGCGCTTCGTCACCAGTTTCGGCGTCGCATCGCTCAGCCTGGATGCGGTGAATTCGATCGAGGAGCTGACGCAGGTCGCGATGCAGCGCTTGCAGAGCGCCTCGAGCCTCAAGCTGGAGCCCGAGCCGAGCGCGCCGCAGCGCCTGCCGAGCGAGATCGAGCGCGCCCTGCAAGTACTGGAGAAAGCCGATGCCGCGCACCTGGGCGCCGGCGCGAAACAGGTGCTCAAGCGCCTTCAGCGCATCGCCAAAAAGTTACACTAAGCGATGGGGACGTATCGCGAGTTCCACCGGCGCTCGATCGAGCACCGCGAAGCGTTCTGGGCCGAGCAAGCCGAGCTGATCCACTGGCGCCGGCCCCACCAGCAGGTGCTCGATTATTCGCGGCCGCCGTTCGCGCGCTGGTTCGTCGGCGGCCAGACCAATCTGTGCCACAACGCGCTCGACCGGCATCTCGCGGCGCGCGGCGAACAGCAGGCGCTGGTCTGGATCTCCACCGAGGTCGACGCGACGCGCAGCTTCACTTACCGCGAGCTGCACGCGGAGGTGAACCGCGTTGCGGCGATGATGCAGTCGCTCGGCGTGAAGCGCGGCGAGCGCGTGATCGTCTACCTGCCCAACATGCCGGAGGCGGTGTTCGCGATCCTCGCCTGCGCGCGCATCGGCGCGATCCACTCGGTGGTATTCGGCGGATTTGCCGCGGCCAGCCTCGCCGCGCGCATCGACGACGCCAAGCCGGCGCTGATGGTGACCGCGGATGCCGGCAGCCGCATGGGCAAGGTGGTGCGCTACAAGCCGCTGGTCGACGAAGCCATCAACCTGTCGAAGCATCCGCCGCAGAAGGTGCTGATCTTCAACCGCGGCCTCGACCCGGGCATGCCGATGGTCAAGGGCCGCGACGTCGACTGGAAGGATCTCGCACAGCGGCACGCCGGAGCCCAAGTGGAATGCACCTGGCTCGAGTCGAGCGAGCCGTCCTACATCCTGTACACCTCGGGCACCACCGGCAGGCCCAAAGGTGTGCAGCGCGACGTCGGCGGCCATGCGGTCGCAATGGCGGCGTCGATGAAGCACATCTACTGCGGCGCGGCCGGCGAGACCATCTTCACCACTTCCGACATCGGCTGGGCGGTCGGGCACTCGTACATCATCTACGGGCCGCTGATCGCCGGCATGACCACCATCCTCTACGAGGGTGTGCCGATCCGGCCCGATGCCGGCGTGTGGTGGAAGATCGTGCAGGACTACAAGGTGTCCGTGATGTTCTCGGCGCCGACCGCGATCCGCGTGCTGAAGAAGCACGATCCGGCGTTCCTGAAAAAATACGACCTGGGCTCGCTCAAGCATCTGTTCCTCGCCGGCGAGCCGCTCGACGAGCCGACCCATCGCTGGATCCACGAAGGCCTCGGCCGGCCGGTGATCGATCATTACTGGCAGACCGAGACCGGCTGGCCGGTGCTGACTTCGGCGCCGGGGGTGGAGAAGACGCCGATCAAGTACGGCAGTCCCTCGTTCCCGGCGTACGGCTACGACCTGCAACTCTTGCGCGAAGCCGATGCGAGCGAGGCCGGCGCGGACGAGAAGGCAGTGGTGGCCATCGTGCCGCCGCTGCCGCCGGGTTGCATGACGACCATCTGGGGCGACGACGAGCGCTTCGTGCAGACGTATTTCAAAACCTTCAGCAAGAAGCTGGTCTATTCGACCTTCGACTGGGGCATCCGCGACCAGGACGGCTACTACTTCATCCTCGGGCGCACCGACGACGTGATCAACGTTGCCGGCCATCGCCTGGGGACGCGCGAGATCGAGGAAGCGGTGAACATGCATGCCAACATCGCGGAGTGCGCGGTGGTGGGGGTCGCCGATTCCCTCAAGGGTCAGATGCCGCTCGCCTTTGCCGTGCTCAAGGATGCCTCGCGCGCGACTACGGCGGAGGAGGTGCTGCAGACCGTCGACAAGCAGCTCGGCGCCATCGCGCGGCCGAAGGCGGTGCATTTTGTGACGCTGCTGCCCAAGACCCGCTCCGGCAAGACGCTGCGCCGCTCGATCCAGGCGCTCGCCGAAGGCCGCGATCCGGGCGACCTCACCACCATCGAAGATCCCACTGCGCTGGAACAGATAAGGAACGCCCTCCGCAAATGAAGACGCGACCGATGCTCACGCTCGAGGACTGCAAGAAGATCTCCGCCGCCGCCGAGACCGAGGCGCGAAAGAACAGCTGGAACGTCTGCATCGCGATCCTGGACGACGGCGGGCATCTGTTGCATCTCTCGCGCATGGACGGCGCGACACCGGCCAATGCGCGTATCGCGATCGAGAAAGGCCGCACCGCCGCCGAGACGCGCCGCTCCACCGCCAACTGGCAGGAGCGCATCAAGACGCGGCCCGAGCTGATCCGCATGCCCGGCGTGACGCCGGTGCAGGGTGGCCTGCCGATCGTGGTCGACGGCGCCTGCGTCGGCGCGGTCGGCATCTCGGGGGTGCAGTCGCACGAAGACGAGCAGATCGCCGCCGCCGGAATTAAGGCCCTGGACTAACTGTTTAGCATTCCGTAAGTCAACCAGAGGAGGGAGCATGTCGTCGATTCGAGCATTACTCGCAATTTGCAGCGCCGTCGTCGCGTTTGGCGCGAGCGCACAGCAGCCGCAGCAGCCCAACCCGATGGACGTAGTACCGGACAAGATGCCGAACGACATTCCGTACGGCACGCCGATCTCGCTCGGCCAGGCGCAGGCCGCGATCAATGCCGCGGTCGCCGAATCGAACAAGCGCGGCTGGAAGCTGAATGTCGCGGTGGTGGATTCGGGCGCGAATCTGGTCGCCTTCGCGCGCATGGACGGCGCGCAGCTCGGCTCGATCGCCATTTCCGAGCACAAGGCGCGCGCCTCGGCCAAGTTTCGGCGCGAGACCAAGGCCTTCGAGGCGGGCATCCAGGCCGGCAACAACTACCTGCTCACGCTCGATGACGTGATCGGCTCGCGCGGCGGCATCCTGCTGATGGATAGCGGCCGCATCGTCGGCGCCATCGGCTGCTCCGGCGGTACCGGCTCGCAGGACGAAGTCGTGTGCCGCGCCGGCGCCGACGCGGTGAAGCGCTAGTCGGCTTCCCCGGTAGCGCTCAAATAGTGCCCGAGCGCCGGGCTCACATTGGGTGCGAACAGCTCCGCGACGTCGATGCGGCGTCGCGTGAGCTGCTGCTCCTCGAGGTGGCGCAGCAGCGCCTCTAGCGTCGGCCGGCTGCCTTCGATCGAATAGTCCCAGGCGACCTCTCGGCTGCGCTCGATCTCGTCGATCACCCAGGGCAGGCTGACCGTGAGCGCGTCGGTGTCGTACATGTGCCGCTGCGCCATGTCGCGCGAGCGCAGGAACGCCCGATAGAGGCTTACCGCGAGCCACGGGTTGGCCTCATAGATCTGCTTGCGCAGCACGAAGGTGTGCATGATCGGGAAGATCTTGGTCTTGCGGTAGTACGCCAGCTCGACTTCGCGGAAGTTCGGGATCAACCGCTTCACGGTCTTGCCGAGCCCCCTGGGGATCATCACCGACGACAGGGCATCGATCTCGCCGCGCTCGAGCATCTCCTCCAGTGTCTGGTCGCCGCTCAGTACTTCGACGCGCACATCGGGCGGCTGCGTGATGGCGCGGATCGGCCGGCCCACCACCCAGTGCAGGTCGCGTGGCTGCACGCCGTACTCGTGCTGCAGGAAGCCGCGCGTCCACACCGCCGCGGTCATCTGGTAGTCGCCGACACCGATGCGCTTGCCTTTGAGCTCGCGCGCTTCGCGGATCGGCGAGTCGGCACGCAGGTACACCGCGTTCTGGCGGAACACGCGCGACGGGAATACCGGAATGGCGATGAAGCGCGTGTCGCCCTCGGAGCGCAGGATGCTGTAGGAGGAGAGCGACATCTCGGAGGCGTCGAATTCCTCGTGGTTGAGCATGCGCCAGAAGGTTTCGCCGGGCCGCAGCGCGAGATAGTTCAGCTCGTCGACGCCTTCGGGTTTGACGCGGCCGTCGATCAGCGCCTGGGTACGGTCGTAGCGGCCGCAGGCCACGGTCAGTCTCATGCGATGAAGTATAGTTCTGCGCCATGCCCGGCAAGCCCCGTGTTTTGATCGCCGGCGGCGGCATCGGCGGACTCACGGCGGCGCTGGCGCTCCTCAAGCGCGGCATCGACGTCGAGGTCTACGAGCAGGCGGCGGAGCTGAAGGAAGTCGGCGCCGGCGTGCAGCTCGCGGCGAACGGCACGCGCGTGCTCTACGCGCTCGGCGTGGGCGAGCTCCTGAAGGCGCTGTCCTGCGAGGCCCAGGGCAAGGAGATCCGCCTGTGGAACAGCGGTGAGACCTGGAAGCTGTTCGATCTCGGGCCGGTGTCGATCGAGCGCTACGGCTTCCCGTATTTCACCGTCTACCGCCCCGACCTGCTCGACGTGCTGGCGCGCGCGGTGCGGCGCGAAAAGCCCGACGCGATCCATCTCGGCGCGAAGTGCGCCGGCTTCACCCAGGACGACGACAGCGTAAGCCTGCAGCTCGAGAACGGCACGCGGGTGCGCGCCGACGCGCTGATCGGCGCCGACGGCGTGCAGTCGCGCATCCGCCAGGCGCTGTTCGGCGCGGACAAACCCGAGTTCACCGGCATCATCGCCTGGCGCGGCATCGTGCCGATGGAAAAGCTCCCCGCCCACATGGCGCGCATGGTCGGCTCCAACTGGGTCGGCCCGGGCGGCCACATCGTGCATTACCCGCTGCGGGCGGGGCAGTTGATGAACTTCGTCGGCATCCTCGAGCGCAGCGACTGGCGCATCGAATCGTGGACCGCGCGCGGCACGCAGGAAGAGCTGGCGGCGGACTTCAAGGGCTGGCACGCCGACATCCAGGCGTTCATCCGCCAGATCGACGTGCCTTACAAATGGGCGCTGATGGCGCGCGCGCCGCTCGAGCGCTGGAGCGTGGGCCGCGTCACGCTGCTGGGCGACGCGGCGCATTCCATGCTGCCGTTCCTCGCGCAGGGCGCCGTGATGGCGATCGAGGACGGCTGCATGATCGCGCGCTGCTTCGCCGACTACGAGGTCGAGGCGGCGCTCGAGCACTACGAGGCGGCGCGGCGCGAGCGCACGCGGCGCGCGGTCGAAGGCTCGGCGGCGAACCTCTATCGCTTCCACAACCCGGTGCTCGCCGATCCGGTCGAAGGCCGGCGCTTCGTCGACCGCGAGTGGGCGAGCGCGCGCATCGCCGACCGCTACGAATGGCTGTTCCGCTACGACGCGACCACGGTGGCGGTATGACGCTCGATCTCGAGCGCTTTCGCCTGCGTCGCTTCCTCGAGTCGCTGCCGCCCGCCGAGCTCCAGCGCGTCGAACAAGCCACCGAGCTTGGCGATGTCGCCGCAGTCCACGAGGGCAATGCCAAGGCGGTGTGGTTCTCGCGCGCCGGTGGCGCCGAGCTTGCCGCCAACGTCGCCGCCAGCCGCTCGCGCCTTGCGCTCGCGTTCGCTACCACGCCCGATCGCTTGCTCGCCGAGGTGCTGGCGCGTCTTGGCCGTGCGCAATCCATCGTTGACGTGCAGCAGGCGCCCGCCCAGGAGGTGGTGGAGCGCGACCCTGATCTCACCGCATTGCCGGTGCATTTGCAGCACGGCTACGACGGCGCGCCCTACATCTCCGCTTCGATGGATTTCACGCGCGACGCCAATCGGACCAACGTCGGCATCCGTCGGCTCATGCTGCGCGGCCGGCGCGAAGCCGGCGTCGACCTCAACGCGCCTTCCGACCTGCGCGCGATCTATCAAGCGGCGGTCGGCCGCGGCGAGCGGCTGCCGATCGCCTTCGTGGTCGGCTCGCATCCGATCGACCATGTGGCGGCAGCGATGCGTCTGCCCGGCGACGAGCTCGCGCTCATGGCCGCGCTGCGCGGTGCGCCGCTACCGGTGGTGAAGTGCCTGACCAACGAGCTGCGCGTCCCGGCCGACGCCGAGTACGTGCTCGAGGGCTATCTCGACGAGCGCGGCTATGTCGAGGCCGAGGGTCCGTATGGCGAATTCCTCGGGTACTACGGCGGCGTCAAGACCAACCCCGTTTTCCACCTCACCGCCATTACCCACCGAAAGGACGCCATCTTCCAGGCGGCAACCATCAGCGGCCGCGCGCTCAGCCGCACCGATACGGCGCAGTTGAATGCGCTGCGCGCCGAGGTGTCGGTGTGGCGCGCGCTGGAGACCGCGGTGCGCGAAGTGCTCGCCGTGTATGCCACGCCCTCGAGCGGCGGCGCTTTCAATGTGCGCGTCGCGCTGCGCCAGCGCGTGCCGGGCGAGGTGCGCAACGCGATCGGCGCGGTGTTCGCGTGCCTCGTCAACGTGAAGCACGTCTTCGTGGTCGATCCGGACGTCGACGTGTTCTCCGATGAGCAGATGGACTGGGCGCTCGCCACGCGCTTCCAGGCCGCACGCGACCTCGTCGTTGGCGGCGGCTTTCGCGCCATGCCGCTCGATCCGTCGCTCGCCGGTGCGCGCACCGGCTCCAAGGCCGGCTTCGATATGACCCTGAAGGAGGGAATGGATGCGCGGCTGCCGCTACCGCCGCGCTACGAGGGCCGGCGCTTCGACTCGCTCGAGGCGGCGCTCGCCGACGGGCCGAAGTTCTTTGTCGAGCTGATGAGCGCGAGCGGCAGCCGCGACGGGCGGGAGATCGTGCGTGAGCTCGAAATCCTGCGCGGCACCGGAGGGCTCGAGCGCGACGCGGAGGGACGCTATGTATATCGGCCGCCCGCTGCCGCGCGTTGAGGACGACCGGCTCCTCACGGGCCGGGGCAGCTACACCGACGATCAGGCCTACCCCGGTCAGGCTTGGTGCGTCTTCGTGCGCTCGCCGCATGCGCACGCGCGAGTTGTAAAGATCCTCTCCGGGGAAGCGCGCCACATGCCGGGAGTGCTCGCCATTCTCACCGGGGCCGATTACGCCGCCGATGGTCTGCCCCCGGTCGACCATGTGCCCAATCCGCTGGACATGCACGACATCACCAAGCGCGCCTTCGACAATCCGCGGCAAGCGCCGCACTGGCCGCTCGCGCGCGACAAGGTAAGCCACGTCGGCGAGCCGATCGCCGCGGTGATTGCCGAGACGCTCGAGCAGGCGCGCGACGCCGCGGACCGGATCGAAGTCGACTATGAGCCGCTACCGCTGGCCGAGAGCCTCTGCCTCGACTACGCCTTCGGCGATGCGGCGGCGACGCGCGGCGCACTGGCGCGCGCCGCGCACGTGGTGCAGCACGACTTCGTCAGCCAGCGAGTGGTCAACTGCCAGATGGAACCGCGCTCGGCGATCGGCGTCTGCGATCAGCAGGGCTACAAGCTGGTGACCGGCTGCCAGGGCACCGTGCTGCTAAAGGCGATGCTGGCGAAGATTTTCCAGACGGAGCAGATGCGCGTCGTGTGCGGCGATGTCGGCGGCGCGTTCGGCCCGCGCACCTATCTGCAGCCGGAGCAGATCGTCGTGCTCTGGGCCGCAAAGCGCCTTGGCCGACCGGTGCGCTGGACCAGCACGCGCAGCGAAGCCTTCCTCGCCGACTTCCAGGGCCGCGATGCCGCGATCCAGGCGGCGCTCGGCG
>DASWER010000379.1:0-6537 GCA_036394655.1 Burkholderiales bacterium | reverse complement strand
CGCCGCGAGCTGATGGATCCGGACAAGGAGCGCTACGCCAAGGACACGCGCGCGCGCACGCTCGATGAAGTCATCGCAGGCGCCGACGTGTTCCTCGGCCTTTCCGCGGGCGGCGTGCTGAAGCCCGCGATGGTGAAGAAGATGGCCGAGCGGCCGCTGATCCTGGCGCTCGCCAATCCCGAGCCCGAGATCCTGCCCGAGCTCGCGCGCGAGGCGCGCCCGGACAGCGTCATCGCCACCGGGCGCTCGGATTATCCGAACCAGGTGAACAACGTGCTTTGCTTCCCGTTCATCTTCCGCGGCGCGCTCGACGTCGGCGCCACCACCATCACCACCGAAATGGAACTTGCCGCCGTCAGGGCGATCGCCGAGCTCGCGCAAGCGGAGACCAGCGAGCAGGTGGCGCTCGCCTACGGCATCGAGACCATCAGCTTCGGGCCGGAGTACATCATCCCGCGGCCGTTCGACCCGCGCCTCATCGCGCGCGTGGCGCCGGCGGTGGCGAAAGCGGCCATGGATTCGGGCGTGGCGACGCGCCCGATCAGCGACTTCGTCGCCTACGAGCAGTCGCTCACCCAGTTCGTCTACCAGTCCGGCATCATCATGAAGCCGCTCTTCACCGCGGCGAAAGCGGCGCCGCGGCGCGTGGTTTACGCCGAAGGCGAGGACGAGCGGGTGCTGCGCGCGGTGCAGATCGCGGTCGACGAGGGCCTGGTGCGGCCGATCCTGGTGGGCCGGCCGCAGGTGATCGAGCAGCGCCTGGAGCGCCTGGGCCTGCGCGTACGGCCGGGCAAGGAGTTCGAGCTGGTGAACCCGGAGTTCGATGCGCGCTACCGGGACTACTGGAGCACCTATCACCAGCTGGCCGAGCGCAAAGGGGTCTCGCCGGAGTACGCGCGCATCGAGATGCGCCGCAACCAGACCCTGATCGGCACCATGATGATCCACAAGGGCGAGGCCGACGCGATGCTGTGCGGCACGCTCGGCATGTACGCCGAGCACATGCGCTACATCGACCAGGTGATCGGCCTGCGCGCCGGAGTGCGCCACTACTCGGCGATGAATGCGATCATCCTGCCTGCGCGCACCGTGTTCATCTGCGATACCTATGTGACCCACGATCCCGACGCCGAGCACATCGCCGAGATGACGTTGCTCGCCGCCGAGGAGATGCGCCGCTTCGGCGTGGTGCCCAAGGTGGCGCTGCTTTCGGCGTCCAACTTCGGTTCGGTCGACATGCCCTCGGCGCGCAAGATGCGAGCCGCGCTCGCGCTGATCAGCGAGCGCGCCCCGGACCTCGAGATCGAGGGCGAGATGCACGGCGATGCGGCGCTCTCGGAGGAGATCCGGCTGCGGGTGTTTCCACGCTCGCGCCTGCGCGGCGAGGCCAACCTGCTGGTGATGCCGACGCTCGATGCGGCGAACATCTCGTTCAATCTGCTGAAGACCGCCGCCGGCGGCGGCGTCACCGTCGGCCCGATGCTGCTCGGCACGGCGAAGCCGGTGCACATCCTCACGCCCTCGGCCACCGTGCGGCGCATCGTCAACATGACTGCGCTTGCAGTCGCCGATGCCAACGCCCCGCGCGCGCAGGAGAGCCTCTTCTAGTGGAACCGGCCACCGCGACGATCTCCCCGTTCCCTGCGAATCGCGTACGGCCGCGTGCCGGGCTGGTGCTGACGGGCGGCGGCGCCCGCGCGGCCTACCAGGTCGGCGTGGTGAAGGCGGTGCGCGACGTGCTCGGCAATCCGACCAAGAATCCGTTCCCCATTCTCTGCGGCACCTCGGCCGGCGCCATCAACTCGGCGACGCTTGCGGTGTTCGCCGACGATTTCTCGCGCGCCGTGAGCAACCTGCTCGAGGTGTGGGAGAACATGCATTGCCGCCACATCTACCGCACCGACGCCTGGCACATCCTGAAGAGCGGCGCGAAATGGCTCGCCTCGATGATGCTGATCTCGCGCGAGAACCCGATCTCGCTGCTCGACAACACGCCGCTCGCCGAGATGCTGGGCCGCACGCTGCCCTTCGAGCGCATCCAGGCGAACATCGACTCGGGCGCGCTGTATGCGGCCTGCGTCACCGCCTCGGGCTACACCACCGGCCAGAGCGTCTCGTTCTTCCAGGGCGGCAGCGGCCTCGAAGGCTGGGAGCGCAACCAGCGCATCGGCGCCGCGGTCACCCTGAAGCTCGAATACCTTCTGGCGTCGGCGGCGTTGCCCTTCATCTTTCCGGCGGTCAAGGTGCACCGCGAATATTTCGGCGACGGCTCGATGCGCCAGATCGCGCCGGTGAGCCCGGCGCTGCACCTGGGCGCCGACCGCGTGCTGATCGTCGGCACCGGCCGCCAGACGCAGGACCAGAACCGCGCGCGCTCGAGCGTCTACCCGTCGCTCGCGCAGATCGCGGGTCACGCGCTGAACAGCATCTTCCTCGACAGCCTGGCGGTCGATATCGAGCGCCTCGAGCGCATCAACCGCACCGTGAAGCTGATTCCCGCCGACCGGCTGGGCGATTCCAGCCTGCAGCTGCGCCCGGTGAAGGTGCTGTTCATCGCGCCCTCGCAGCCGATCGAGCGCATCGCCGCGCGCTTCCTGCACGAGCTGCCGGCGACGGTGCGCTTCCTCCTCAAGCCGACCGGCGCGCTCAACCGCTCGGGCTCGAACCTGGCGAGCTATCTGCTGTTCGAGGAATCCTTCTGCCGCGCGCTGATCGACCTCGGATACCAGGACACCATCAGCCGAGAGGCGGAGGTGCGCGAGTTCTTCAACCCGCCGGACGAGCGAGCCTATGGCTGACCCGCTGCCGCCGCACGATCCGTTCGAGATGTTCCGCCGGCTGTGGGGCCCGCTCGGCGTGCCGCTGCCAGGCATGGCGATGCCGACCTTCGATCCGCAGGAAGTGGAAAAAAGGATCGCCGATCTGCGCTCGGTCGAGGCCTGGCTCAACATGAACCTCAACATGATCAAGTTGTCGATCCAGGGGCTCGAGCTGCAGCGCGCCGCGCTGCAGGCGATGCGCACGGCAACCGAGCCACCGAAAAAAGACTAGGCAGTTCCTCAAATCCACGGGAGAAAATCGCATGGCCAAGGCAATCCGTTTTCACAAGCAGGGCGGGCCCGAAGTGCTGCAGCTCGACGACGTGCCGGTGGGCGATCCGGGACCGGGGCAGGTGCGCATCCGGCATACCGCGATCGGCGTCAACTTCGTCGACACTTACCAGCGCTCGGGCCTTTACCCGATGCAGATGCCCGCGGTTGCGGGCAACGAAGGCGCCGGCGTGGTCGAGGCGGTAGGCAAGGGCGTGAAGGAGCTGAAACTCGGCGACCGCGTGGCCTACACCGGGCTACCGGGCGCGTACTGCGAGGCGCGCGTGGTGCCGGCCGATCGCATGGTGAAGATACCCAAGGGCATCAGCGACGAGCAGGCGGCGTCGATGATGCTGAAGGGCCTGACGGTGCACTACCTCATCCACTCCACCTACAAAGTGAAGAAGGGCGACACGGTGCTGTGGCACGCCGCCGCCGGCGGCGTCGGCACGATCGCGTCGCAGTGGCTGAAGAAGCTCGGCGCCATCACCATCGGCACCGTCGGCTCCGACGAGAAAGCGCAGCTCGCCAAGGCGCACGGCTGCAAGTACGTCATCAACTACAGCACCGAGAACTTCGTCGAGAAGCTGAAGGAGATCACCAAGGGCAAGAAGGTCCCGGTGGTCTACGACTCGGTCGGCAAGAGCACCTGGGAAGGCTCATTGGACTGCCTGCAGCCGCGCGGGCTGATGGTGTCCTTCGGCAATGCCTCCGGCCCGGTAGCGCCGGTGAATCTCGGCATCCTCGCGACCAAGGGCTCGCTCTACGTGACGCGGCCGTCGCTGGGCGCCTACATCGCGAGCCGCGCCGACCTGGTCAAGCGCTCGAACGACCTGTTCAACGTGGTCAAGTCCGGCAAGGTGAAGATCGAGACCACGGCGCGCCACACGCTCGAGGACGCGGCGCAGGCGCACCGCGACCTCGAAGGACGCAAGACGACCGGGTCGATCGTCCTGATTCCTTGAACGCTATTTGATGCCGAGCATGCCCTTGGCCTTGCCGAGGGCGGCCATCGATTCGGTGTGCTTGCCCTCTTTGTGAAGCTTCTCGCCGTCGGCGCGCAGCTTCTTCACCTCGGCGCTCTGCGCGCTGTCCAGCTTGGCGTTCGGCAGCGCGGCGTCGATGGCTTTCATTTCGTTCGGGCAGTTGTGGGCCGCAACGCTGCCGGCAGCCAGCGCTAGGACGACAGTCAGTGCAAGACGCTTCATGGTTTCTCCCCTGGTTCTCGATGTAGCCGGCTTGCGCGAGCGGCTGCGCCGCCCGGCGCCGGCGCGCGCAGTATACGGTGACGACGGCGCCGGCAGGGAGGAGGCCGGTCGCATCGTCGAACATCGGCGCGCCGGGGTGCTGGTGCCGATCATCGCGCACGCCGGCGGCCTGACGGTGCTGTTCACCCAGCGCACCGCGAGCCTGCGCAGCCATTCCGGCCAGGTCAGCTTTCCCGGCGGGCGCGCCGAGCCGACCGATCCGAGCATCGAGTTCACCGCGCTGCGCGAAACCGAGGAGGAGATCGGCCTGCCGGCGCGGCGCGTGGAAGTGCTGGCGCGTCTGTCCGAGTACTTCACGCGCACCGGATACCGCGTCACGCCGGTCGTCGGGCTGATCCAGCCGCCGCTCGAGCTGGTGCCCGACGCCCGCGAGGTGGACGAGGTGTTCGAGGTGCCGCTCGACTTCATCCTGGATGAGGCCAACCACCGGCGCGCCACGCGCGAGCTGAACGGCCGCACCGTGGGCTACTACGTGATCGAGCACAACGGCCGCACCATTTGGGGCGCGACCGCCGGCATGCTCGTCAACCTCTACCGCCAGCTTTCCTCGGATTCCAGCGCGCCACCAGCCGGCTGAAGTTCTCGAGCGAATGCAGGTGCGCGTAGATCAGGCCCATGAAGCCCTTGTCGACCAGCGCCTTGACGCGCGCCGGGGCGAGCGCGCGCAGCTTCGGCTCGGCGACGCGCACCATGCCGGCGAGCTGGATCTGCGGCGCGTCCTTCACCTGCACCGAAAAGCTCTCGAGCAGCTCCAGCTTGGCGAGCGCCGCGCAGAGCTGCGCGGTACGTTCGAGATCGTCCTCGAAGCCCGCCAGTAGCGCCTGCGCCGCTTGCCAGCGCGGCGTGGGGTTGCCGCGCCCGTCGTAGAGCGGCATGCCGGAGGCGTCGACGTACGACCTTACGACGCAGACGATGCGCTCTTTCGACAGGCAGAACGGGAAGCGGCGCACGTAGGCGGGGAAATAGGCGTCGCGCTGCCACTCGCCGCTCTCGTCGAGGAACAGGTTCACCCCGGCCTCGAGGCCGAGCAGGATCACCGGCGCGAAACTCTTGCCCGCGTCGCCGGTGGCGAACACGATCGGATAGTCGCGCGCCGCGGCGACGAACTCCCCCACCGAGAGCGCGAGCGCGTTGATGCTGCGGCAGAACGACGGCGTCGTGCCGCTCGGCATCAACACGCGGTGCGCCTTGTCGAGCGGCACGATTTCGTCGTAGCCAAACGGCGCGCTGATGCTCATTGCCACCGATTGTAGAATGGCTCATGAGCGTCCTTGCCATCATCGCCGCGCTGGTCATCGAGCAATGGCGCCCGCTCGGCGATCGCAAGGCCGTGCAGGGCACGCTCGCGGCGTGGGCCGGCTGGCTCGAGCAGGCGTTCAACGGCGGCGAGCGCCGCCACGGCATGATCGCCTGGTTCGTCGCGGTGCTGCCGCCGGTGCTGCTAGCGTTCGCGCTGCACGCGGTGCTCTATTCGGTGCATGGCTTGCTCGCGCTGGCGTTCAACGTCGCGGTGCTCTACCTCACGCTCGGCTTCCGCCAGTTCAGCCATTACTTCACCGCCATCCAGCTTGCGGTGAAGGCCGAGGACATCGAGCGTGCGCGCAGCCTCCTCGAGCAGTGGCGCGGCGCCTCCGGCGTGGTGCGCAGCCGCGAGGAGGTGATCCGCTTGACCATCGAGGAGGCGCTGCTCGCCTCGCACCGCCATGTTTTCGGCGTGCTGCTCTGGTACCTGCTGCTGCCGGGCCCGAGCGGCGCGGTGCTTTATCGGCTGGCCGCCTACTTCGCCTCGCGCTGGAAGGAGCTCGGCAGCTTCGGCCAGTTCGCGCAGCGCGTCTTCAACCTGCTGGAATGGCCGGCGGTGCGCCTCACCGCGGCGGCGTTCGCCGTGGTCGGCGACTTCGAGGACGCGGTCTACTGCTGGCGCACCCAGGCGCGCAGCTGGTTCGATCCCAATGCCGGCATCGTGCTCGCCGCGGGCGCCGGCGCCATGGGCGTGCGCCTGGGGATGCCGGTGCAGGAGGTCGAGGGCATGCAACCGCGCCCCGAGCTCGGCGTCGGCGAGCCCGCCGAGGGCCCGTTCCTCGACAGCACGGTGGGACTCCTCTGGCGCGCGGTGGTGGTCTGGGTCTTTGCGCTTGCGCTACTGACGGTGGCGCGCCTGCTATAGCGGCCGGTACGCG
>DASWER010000378.1:0-11223 GCA_036394655.1 Burkholderiales bacterium | reverse complement strand
CGCCGCGCTGGCCGACGCGCTGCTGATCCTCGTCGGCCTGCACCTCGCCGGAGTCCTCTACACCAGCCTGCGTCACGGCGAGAACCTGGTCGGCGCCATGCTCACCGGACGCAAGCGCGCGCCGCGCCCGGGCGACGTTTTTGAGTAGACTGCCGCGCCGGCGTCGCGAAGCAGACGGTCTACGCGCATTTCCCCAGTAAGGACGCGCTGTTCAAGGAAGTCGCGCAGCGGTGCTGCCCGCTACGATCCTACAAATAACCTCAACGGCGGTGAATGAATCCCTGGATCGTGAGGCGAGGCGCCGCCGTCGGAACAGTCTTCGCGACTTTGTGTAGAGCGTCTCCGACGACGAAAAGGAGACGGTTGGGTTTCGGTGCGACCCACGTGCCGATACCGCTCGACAGAATCTGCTGGCTCACGTCCGAGTTGTCGAACGGCAACCCTTGATTCCCCCGCTCCGGGGAGAGCAAGAACTCACCGCCCCACTCCGCATTCCAGTGCTTGTGTACGTAGTAAGTGAAGCCGCCAATTCTGTCCGCGACGTCCATGGAAGTGCCGTCGCTATGCCAGGAAATGCCCGTCGCAGGGGGCCACACGTAGGGAATGAGAGTGACCCCCGAGAAGCCTTCCATAGCGGGGTGGCGGCGAGTGAGCTCGATCACCCGGTCGACGAGAGCGTCGATCACCGTGTCCGAGCGAGGCATGCCGAGCTGGTCGGTGGTGTGCTGCCTGGCCCTGAAGATGTTGCCGTCGCCGACGTTCCACACTTTCGCCCAGATTCCGGCGGCGGTGGATTGATAGGCGATGACATTCATGAATAACCAGAGTTTCTCAAAGGTATCCGTCGGCAGAACGTCATCGAACACCCTGATATGTTCATGTGAAAAGGACTCTTTCACCATCTCTCCTCATCGTCCCTCGAGCGCGCGCAACGTCCAGCACCCGGCAGACGCAAAGATACCAGTATTGGGAACCGCGCTGGACGGATCCTCTCCGGCCTGATTTCGGAGGTAGCGGTCTATCCGCGCCAGGCTGGCGGCGACGTTTTTCAAGTAGACTATACGGTCTAGTCTAGTTCCAAGGGATCCCGCAGTGCCCGCAGAAAACCGCGAGCGCGTACTGCGCGCCGCCACCAGCTCGTTCCTCGCGCGCGGCTACGCCTCGAGCGTCGACGACATCGCGCGCCGCGCCGGCGTCGCGAAGCAGACGGTCTACGCGCATTTCCCCAGCAAGGACGCGCTCTTCAAGGAAGTCGCGCACGACCTCACGCGCCGCGTGCTGATCGAGCTCGAAGCCGAGCCGCACGACCTGCGCGCGGGACTCACGCGCTTCGCCGTCGCGTACCGCGAGCGCGTGCTCGGCGGACCCGGCATCGCCACCTTCCGCACACTGATGCCGGAGATCGCGCGCTTTCGCGCGCTGGCGAAATCGATGTACGCCGCGGGCGCGGGCGCGATGGTCCGCCAGCTCGCCGACTACCTGTCGCGCGCCATGGACGCCGGCCATCTGCGCCGCGAAGATCCGCAGTTCGCCGCCGAGCTGCTGCTCGGCATGCTGGTGGGACAGGACCGCATCAAGCGGCTGTTCGGGGTGATCTCGCACAACGGTTCGGACGCCGAGCGCAGCGCCCGCATCGTCGATTGTTTTCTCCGCGCCTATAAGCCATGAGACTCGTAGCCCTCGCTTTGACCCTCCTCGTCGCCGCCTGCAGCCAGGGGGACGCCAAGCAGAAAAAGGACGACGCCAAGGCCGCACCCGCCGCGCTGCCAGTGACCGTGGTCGAGGTGGCGCCCCAACAGGTGCCGGTGACCTTCGAGGCGGTGGGACGCACCGAGGGCTCGCGCGAGGTGCAGGTGCGTGCGCGCGTCATGGGCATCCTCGAGAAGCAGCTCTATACGGAGGGCGACTCGGTCCAGGCCGGCACGGTGCTGTTCCAGATCGAGCGCGCGCCCTTCGAGATCGAGCTCGCCCAGGCGCGCGGCACGCTCGCGCAGGAGATCGCGCGCCAGGAGCTCGCCGGCAAGGAGGCCGAGCGGCTGAAGACGCTCGCCGACCGGCGCGCCATCAGCCAGAAGGAGGCCGACCAGGCCACCTCGGCGCTCAGCCAGCAGAGCGCCGCGGTGCAGGTGGCGCGCGCGCGCGTGCGCCAGGCCGAGCTCAACCTTTCCTATACGACGGTGAGCGCGCCGATCGGCGGCATCACCGGGCGCGCGCAGCAGTCGATCGGCAGCCTGGTTTCGCCGACCAATGAGAGCGCGATGCTCACCACGCTGACGCGGGGCGATCCGCTCTGGGTGCGCTTCTCGCTCTCCGAGGCGGAATTCGCCACGCTGCGCGGCAACGATCCGAAGGCGCTCGAGATCCGCCTCGAGATGGCCGACGGCCGGCCTTATCCGGAGGCGGCGCGCGTCAATTTCTCCGGCTCGACCGTCGATGCTGCGACCGGCACGGTGCAGATGCGCGCCGAAGTGCCGAACCCGGAGCTCGCGCTGCTCCCGGGGCAGTTCGTGCGCGTGCGGGTGATCGCGGGCACGCAGCAGGCGATCGTCGTGCCGCAGACCGCGGTGCTGCAGAACGAAGGCGGGCGCTTCGTCTGGGTCGCCAACGCTGAAGGCAAAGCGGTGCAGCGCCCGATCCGCGCCGGCGGCTGGGTGGGCAAGGACTGGATCGTGCTCGACGGCCTGAAGCCCGGCGAGCAGGTGATCCTCGATAACGTGGTGCGCCTGCGGCCGGGCGCGCCGGTCGCCGCCAAGAAGGCGAGCTGAAGTTGAGGGTCGTACTCTAGTGTCCAATTTCTTCATCCACCGCCCGGTGTTCGCGGGCGTGATCGCGATCATCATCGTCATCGCCGGCCTGGTGTCGGCCAAGCTGCTCGCCGTCGCCCAGTACCCGGAGATCGCGCCGCCGACGGTGCTGATCACGACCTCGTATCCGGGCGCCAGCGCAGAAACCCTGGCGCGCACCGTCGCCGCGCCGATCGAGGAGCAGCTCTCGGGGGTCGAGAAGCTCTCGTATTTCAGCTCGACCTCGTCCTCCAACGGCTCGCTGCAGATCACCGCCACCTTCGAGCCCGGGACGAATGTCGACCAGTCGGTTTTCAATGTGAACAATCGCGTGCAGATCGCGCTGCCGCGGCTGCCCGACGAGGTGCGCCGGAACGGCGTCATCGTGCAGAAGCGCTCGTTCGACATCTTGCTGGTGGTGTCGCTGTTCTCGCCGGGGAATCAGCGCGACACGCTGTATCTGTCCAACTACGGCTCGATCAACATCGTCGACGAGCTCAAGCGCCTGCCGGGCATCGCCGACGTGACCATCTTCGGCGCGCGCGACTACTCGATGCGCGTCTGGATCAACCCGGAAAAGATGGCGCGCCTGGGCGTGACCCCGGCAGACGTGGCCGCGGCGCTGCGCGCCCAGAACGCGCAATACGCCGCCGGCCGCATCGGCACCGAGCCCGCGCCGCCCGGCCAGAGCATCGTCTACACGGTGACCGCCACCGGCCGCCTGATCGAGCCCGAGGAGTTCGGCGAGATCGTGGTGCGCGCCAATGGGCCGATGGGCGTGCTGCGGCTGAAGGACATCGCGCGCCTCGAGCTCGGCGCGCTCAATTACGACACCTCCAACACGCTCGATGGCCAGCCGACCATCGGCATGGCGACCTTCCTGCAGCCGGGCGCCAATGCGCTCGAGGTCGCCGATCTGGTGCGCGCCAAGATGCAGGAGCTCAGGCCCGGCTTCCCCGAAGGCGTCGACTACGGGATCCCGTTCGACACCACGCGCTTTGTCGATGCCTCGATCAAGGAGGTGAACACCACCATCTTCGAGGCGGCGCTGCTGGTGCTCGCTGTGGTGTTCCTCTTCCTGCAGACCTGGCGCGCCACGCTGATCCCGATGATCGCCGTGCCGGTGTCGCTGATCGGCGCCTTCGCCGGGCTGTGGCTGGTGGGCTTTTCCATGAACACGCTGACGCTGTTCGCGCTGGTGCTCGCCATTGGCATCGTGGTCGACGATGCCATCGTGGTGCTGGAGAACGTCGAGCGCCTGATGCGCGAGAACGCCATGGCGCCTTTCGAGGCCGCCATCGAGGCGATGCGCGAGGTCTCGGGTGCGGTGATCGCCATCGTGCTCGTGCTGTGCGCGGTGTTCATCCCGGTCGCGTTCCTCGGCGGCATCGCCGGCCAGCTCTACCGTCAGTTCGCCGTCACGCTGACCTTCGCGGTGGTGATCTCGGGCTTCATCGCGCTCACGCTGACGCCGGCCTTGTGCGCCATCCTGATGAAGAGCGGCCACCACGAGTCGCGCATCTTCCACCCGTTCAACGTCGCTTTTTCCTGGCTGACGCAGCGCTTCCTCGGCGGCGTCAACCGTCTGCTGCGCCACCCGGTGCTTTCGCTTGCCGCGTTCGTCGGCGTGCTAGCGCTCTGCGTCGGCCTGTTCCTGCGCATCCCGACGAGCTTCGTGCCCTCGGAAGACCAGGGCTACATCTTCGGCAACGTGCAGCTGCCCGACGGCGCGACCCTCGAGCGCACGCGCAAGATGGCCGGCGAGCTCGGCAAGATCGTGCAGGCGCACCCCGGCGTGCAGAACACGATGGTGATCAACGGCTTCGATCTGCTCGGGGGCGGCAACAAGACCAACGCCGCGAGCATGTTCATACCGCTCAAGCACTGGGACCAGCGCAAGAATCTGCCGGCGCCCGCGATCGCAGCGGACATCGCCGCCAAGGGCTCGGCGCTGCGCGACGGCATGGTGATCGCGTTCAATCCGGCGGCGATCCGCGGCCTCGGCACCGCCGGCGGCTTCGAGATGTATCTGCAGGCGCGCACCAATCCCGACCCGGCGCGGCTGTACGAGGTGACGCAGGACTTCGTCGCCGCAATGCGCGCGCATCCGCAGCTCACGGGGATCAACTCCTTTTTCCGCCCGACGGTGCCGCAGCTGAAAGTCGAGGTCGACCGGGAGAAGGCGATCTCGCTCGGCGTGCCGGTGCAGGACGTGTTCGACGCGCTGCAAAGCACCATGGCGGCGCTCTACGTGAACGACTTCAACAAGTTCGGCCGCACCTACCGCGTGCAGATGCAGGCCGATGCGCCGTTCCGCGCCCAGCCCGAAGACCTCGGCGCCGTGTTCGTGCGCTCCACCGCGACGCGCGAGATGATTCCGCTCAAGTCGCTCATCAAGACCTCGAACGTGGTGGGCCCGGAGCAGCTCGAGCGTTTCAACGGCTTCGTCGCCGCGCGCGTGCTGGGCAACGGGCGCCCCGGCGTGTCTTCTGGGGAAGCCATCCGCGCCGCGGACGAGGTTGCCGCAAAGGCGCTGCCCGAGGGCTACCAGATCGCGTGGGCCGGACAGGCGTTCCAGGAAAAGCGCACCGGCCGCCAGTCGGCGATCGCGTTCGGCCTCGCCATCGTGATGGTGTTCCTGATCCTCGCGGCGCTCTACGAGCGCTGGCTGCTGCCGTTCGCGGTGGTGTTTTCGGTGCCCTTCGCGGTGCTCGGCGCGCTTGGCTTCGTGGCAGGGCGCGGTCTGGAGAACGACATCTACTTCCAAATTGGACTCGTGGTGCTGATCGGCTTGGCGGCGAAGAACGCGATCCTGATCGTGGAATTCGCGCAGCAGGGTTTTCTGGAGGGCAAGTCGGCTACCGAAGCGGCGCTCAACGCGGCACGGCTGCGCTTTCGCCCGATCGTCATGACCTCGCTCGCTTTCGTGCTCGGGGTGATGCCACTCATGCTCTCGACCGGCGCCGGCGCCGCCGCGCGGCGCTCGATGGGCACCGGCGTGGTCGGCGGCATGCTCGCGTCGACCTTCATCGCCACGATCTTCGTGCCGCTGTTCTTCACCGTGGTCGCGCGCCGCAAGAAACCGCGCGCAGTAGTGCCATCCGAAACGCTCGTCGCCAAATGAGGCTGCTCGCCGCATTGATGACCGCGCTGCTCGCTGGCTGCACGCTCGGCCCGGACTACAAGCGGCCGGAGATGGCGCTGCCGGCGCAATACACCGAGCCGGCGCCCGTCGAAGGCGCGGCCGTGGCGCCGGATTGGTGGCGTCTTTACTCCGACGCAACGCTCGACGACCTGGTGGCGAGCGCGCAGAAGTCGAACGCCGATCTGCGCCTTGCCGCGGCGCGCGTCCAGGAAGCCGAGGGGCTGCTGCGCGAGGCGCGCGCGGCCTTTTTCCCGGACGTCACCGCCGGCTACTCGGCCGGCCGCAGCCGCGTCAGCAGCGTCGGTGTGCCGCCGCCGCAGCCCGGCACCATCATCCGCCCGAGCCACCAGCTGCTCGCGTCGACCAATTTCGAGCTCGATTTCTGGGGCCGCTTCGCGCGCGGGAGCGAGGCGGCGCGGGCGAACCTGCTCGGCAACCAGCTCGGCCAGGATGTCGTGGCGTTGACGCTCGCCGGCGGCATTGCGCAGGCGTATTTCGCGCTGCGCTCGCTCGATGCGCAGATCACCGTGCTCGACAACGCGATTCGCGTGCGCCGCGATTCGCTCGACATCGCGAGGGCGCGCCTCGACGCGGGCCTTGCGCCCGAGCTCGACGTCTACCAGGCGCAGGGCGCGCTATCGGATGCGCTGGTGCAGAAGCGCGACGCCGAGCGCAGCCGGGCGCTGGTCGAGCACCAGCTCGCGCAGCTCACCGGCCGGCTGGATCTCAAGCTGGCCGCGGGCGACGTGTTTGCGCTGCCGCTCGTGCCGCTGCCGCCCGCGGGCCTGCCTTCGGCGCTGCTCGAGCGCCGGCCCGACATCCGCCAGGCGGAGGAGGCGCTGGTCGCCGCCAACGCGCAGATCGGCATCGCGCGCGCCGCGCTCTTTCCCACCCTGTCGCTCACTGCGGGGGCCGGCCTGCAGAGCGGCGAGCTCGATACGCTGCTCACCACCGGCGCTCGCATCTGGTCCCTGGGCTTTGGCCTCGCGCTGCCGATCTTCGATGCCGGACGCCGCGAGGCGCGCGTCGACCAGGCCCGCGCACGGCGCGAGCAGGCGGTGGCGGGCTACCAGCGCGCCGTCGAAAGCGGCTTTCGCGAGGTGGCGGACGCGCTGGTCAACGCGCAGCAGACCGGCGCGAGCGAAGCCGAGCTGCTCGAGCGCTTGCAGGCCGCGCGCAACGCGCTCGAGCTCTCGACGCTGCGCTACGAGTCGGGGTATTCGCCGTACCTCGAGGTGCTCGATGCCCAGCGCACCGCGAACGATGCCGAGCTCGCCTACGTGCGCAACCGCCAGGCGCGGCTCGCGTTCAGCGTCGATCTGATGAAAGCGCTTGGCGGCGGTTGGAACACCGCCCGGAAGAATTAGAAGCTGATGCCCGTCATCTTGCTGCCGATCGCCTGCACCGGGCCGAGCGGGTTCTGGTTCTCTTCGGTCTGCTGGATCGCCGGCTGGCCGCCGGTCAGCTTGTAGACCACGATGTCGTCGCGCAGCAGGATCAGGCCGTTGAAGCGCCAGCCCGCGGTCTGGGTCTCGCGATGGAAGCCGAGGATGTCGAAGATCACGTTGCCGGTGCGCTGCCGGTTCACCGTGCTCTGGTTGATCTCGAAGCCGCGGCAGGCGACCTTGGCGAGCACGCAGTCGCGCACGCCGTGGTCGAGGTCGTTGATCGAGAACGACTGGTTGAGCATGAATTTGCGCATCACGTCGGCGTAATTCAGGATCGCGATGTTCGCGTTCGAGGCCGGATCGAGGCTCATCAGCCGCAGCTCGGCGATCGTGGTCTGGCCGGGGATGATCTTGTCGAAGGTCTCCTGCGCGTCCTGATAGGTCTGCCAGGGGCTGCTGGTCACTTCCTTGGATCTGGGCAGCAGGGTGGTCGAGCAGCCGGCGAGGAAGCAGGTAAGAACCGCGGCGACGGTGCGCGAGCTCAACTTCATAGGAAGAACGTTGTATCACTGCGGCGTCACCCCCTTGTCCTGCCCGCATAGTCCAGATGGCCTCGGCGTGGAGGATGTAGTGACCCGGCGACAACCGTTTCCCTGGGCACGCGACATGCGCCGCGCGCGGCGACGGCGCACAATGGTCCGCAAGAACATGGGCTACCCGGACATCGAACGCGCGCGCGACGGCCAAGCGGCCCTGCGCCGGATCATCGAAGACTACGCCGGTCCGGGAGTCGACTCGCGCGCGCTGCGCCGCGTGGTCGACCTGTGCCGCGAGGTGCAGGACGCAATCGAAGACGATTACTGCCGCGAGAAGGTGCGCGCCATCGCCGAGTATTCCGCCGAGCTCCTGTCGCAGGCCGAGCACCGCGCCCGCGGCGCGCTCTCCGGCATCGAATTCCTGCGCCAGCAGATCCGCGGCGCGCTGGAGCTCCTACAGAGCCGCCTGTACAGCCTGGAGCGCACGCGCCGCTTCGGGCAGCGCTTCGCCCAGGCCGGCTTTGGCGCGGTGCACGCCGCCAAGCGCTAAGCTAGTCCACCCGGGTTAAACTTCGCGCGGCGCTGAGTCTGGTGCCGAGGAAGGGACTCGAACCCCCACAGTGTTGCCACCGCTAGGACCTGAACCTAGTGCGTCTACCAATTTCGCCACCTCGGCAGGGGAGGCGATTTTAGCTGAAAAAATAAATGCCGAAAAAGCGTCCAAATAGAACCGCAATACGCCGCAGGTCGCGCGCCGAGCGCAGCGATGCGCCGCCCGCCGACGATTACAGTCGCGAGATCCTGCGCGAGCTCGAGCGCGCGGGAGAGCCGCTGCGTCCCGACGAGCTCGCCGAGCGCCTGAACATCCGCCCGCGCGAGCGCCGCGCCTTCAACGCCGGCCTCGCCGCGCTCGAGCGCGCGGGCGAGGTGGTGCAGAACCGCGCCGGCGCGCTGCTCATCGCCAAGCGCATCGCGCTGGTCGCCGGGCGCGTCGAGGGCCACCCCGACGGCCACGGCTTCCTGATTCCCGATGAAGGCGGCGCCTCGATCTTCCTGCCGCCGCACGAGATGCGCAGCGTGATGCACGGCGATCGCGCCGCGGTGCGCGTCAACGGCACCGATCAGCGCGGCCGGCCGCTCGGCCAGCTGGTCGAGGTGCTCGAGCGCGCGAAGCGCCGCATCGTCGGCCGGCTGCAGGACGAGCGCGGCGTGCTGGTGCTGGTGCCCGAGGACCGGCGCATCGCCCGCGACATCCTGGTGCCGCCGGCCGAAGCGCGCAAGGCCAAGCCCGGCGAGATCGTCACCATCGAGCTGGTGGAGCATCCCGCGCCGCACGTGCAGCCGGTCGGGCGCATCGCCGAAGTGCTCGGCCACCACACCGATCCGGGCATGGAGATCGAGATTGCGCTGCGCAAGTTCGACCTGCCGCACCGCTTCTCCAAGGCGGCGGTTGCGCAGGCGAAATCCATTGCGGACGAAGTGCGCCCCCCGGACATCGAGGGCCGGCGCGACCTGCGCAACCTCGAGTTCGTCACCATCGACGGCGAGACCGCGAAGGACTTCGACGACGCGGTGGTCTGCCGGCGTGAAGGCAATGGCTTTCGCCTCTGGGTCGCTATTGCGGATGTGAGCCATTACGTGCGCCACGGCGATGCGCTCGACATGGACGCGCGCGAGCGCGGCACCTCGGTGTACTTCCCGCGGCGCGTGATTCCGATGCTGCCGGAGAAGCTCTCGAACGGCATCTGCTCGCTCAACCCGAAGGTCGACCGGCTCGCCATGGTCTGCGAGATGGCGATCTCGGCGCAGGGCGAGCTTGGCCGCCACGAGTTCTATCCGGCGGTGTTCCGCTCGCAGGCGCGCCTCACCTATACCCAGGTCTGGGCCGAGCTCGACGGCGGCAAGCCGCCCGAGCACCTGGCGCGGCTCTATGAGCTGTTCCACGCGCTGCACGCGAGCCGCAGCAAGCGCGGCGCGATCGATTTCGACACGGTCGAAACGCGCATGGTGTTCGACGCCAAGGGCAAGATCGAGCGCATCGTGCCCGAGGCGCGCAACGACGCGCATCGCATCATCGAGGAATGCATGCTGGCGGCCAACGTCTGCGCCGGCAATTTCATCGCCGAGCGCAAGCAGCCGGTGCTCTACCGCGTGCACGACGTGCCGGCGGAGGAGAAGGTGGCGGCGCTCCGCGCTTTCCTCGCCGAGCTCGGCTTGCAGCTGCCCGGCGGCGACATCCCGAAGCCGCGCGACTATGCCGCGCTGCTCGAAAAGATCCGCGCCCGGCCGGACTTCGCCCTGCTGCAGACGGTGTTGTTGCGCTCGCTCAAGCAGGCGATGTACACGCCCGAGAACGTCGGCCATTTCGGCCTGGCCTTCGACGCGTACGTGCACTTCACCTCGCCGATCCGCCGCTATCCCGACCTGCTGGTGCATCGCGCGATCAAGGCGCTGCTCGCCGGGAAGAAATACGACGGCGGCATCGACTGGCAGGCGCTCGGCCGCCACTGCTCCGAGACCGAGCGGCGCGCCGACGATGCGAGCCGCGACGTCGAGAGCTGGCTCAAGTGCTACTACATGCGCGACCACGTCGGCGAGACCTTCTCCGGCACCATCACCGGCGTGGCGCCCTTCGGCCTGTTCGTCACGCTGGACGAGTACTTTGTCGACGGCCTGGTGCACATCTCCGAGCTCGGGCGCGACTACTTCCAGTACGACGCGCCGCGCCACCTGCTTTTCGGCGAGCGCACCAAGAAGCGCTTCCGCCTCACCGACCGCATGAAGGTCAAGCTGGTGCGGGTCGACGTCGACCAGCGCAAGATGGACCTCGTGCCCGCATGAGCCGGGAGCGCGAGCCCCGCGTGATCTTCGGCTTCCACGCGGTGCTTGCTCGGCTGCGCGCCGATCCCTCGTCGGTGCTGGAGATCTTCCTCGACGAAACGCGGCAGGACGCACGGGGACGGGATCTGGCGGCAGCGGCGGAGCGCTCCGGCGTGAAGCTGATGCGCGTGCCCACCAAGCGCCTGGATGGCTTCTACGGCGGCGCCCGCCACCAGGGCGTGGTGGCGCGCATCGAGATGAAGCCCTTGAGCCACAGCCTCGATGAAATCGTCGAGCAGGTGGAACAGCCGCTGCTGCTGGTGCTCGACGGGGTGACCGATCCCCACAACCTGGGCGCCTGCCTGCGCGTCGCCAACGCCGCAGGCGCGAATGCCGTGGTCGCGCCGAAAGACCGCGCGGCAGGCATCACCGCCGCCGTGTCAAAGGTCGCGAGCGGCGCTGCCGAGGCGACGCCTTACCTGATGGTCACGAACCTGGCGCGCACGCTCGGTGAATTGAAGGAGCGCAACATCTGGATCGTCGGGGCCGAC
>DASWER010000377.1:0-3735 GCA_036394655.1 Burkholderiales bacterium | reverse complement strand
CTGCTCGAGCATGCCGCTTTCGATCTTGCGCCGCTCGCCGTTCAGCCGGTCGAGCTCGCGCGCGCTGTTGGCGGCGCGCGCCTCGTCGTCGGTGATCAGGCATTCGATGCCGAGGCTCATGTCGGCGAGCCGGCCGGCGGCGTTGAGGCGCGGCCCGGCGACGAAGCCGAGGTCGAAGCTCGAGACTTCGGCCACGTTGCGCCCGGCGGCGCGCAGCAGCGCGGCGAGGCCGGGCTGCGCCTTTGCGGCGCGAATGCGATGCAAGCCCTGCGCCACGAGATTGCGGTTGTTTGCATCCAGCGGCACCACGTCGGCGATGGTGCCAAGCGCCACGAGATCGGTGAGTGCACCGAGGTTCACCTCGGTCTTCAAGGCGCCGCGCCCTCTCAGCTCGGCACGCAGCGCGATCATCACGTAGAACATCACGCCGACGCCGGCGAGTGCTTTCGACGGGAAGCTGCAGCCGTGCTGATTGGGATTCACGATGCAGTCGGCCTGCGGCAGCGCGTCGCCCGGCAGGTGGTGATCGGTGATCAGCGTGCCGATGCCGAGCGCGCGCGCGCGGGCCACGCCTTCGACGCTCGCGATGCCATTGTCCACGGTGATCAGCAGATCGGGTTTTCTGTGCGCGGCGAGATCGACCAGCTCGGGCGACAGGCCATAGCCGAGCTTGAAGCGGTCGGGCACGAGGTAGTCGACGTCCGCACCGAAGAGCCGCAGCGCGCGCATGCCGACCGCGCAGGCGGTCGCGCCATCGGCATCGTAGTCGGCGATGATCAGGAGCCGCTTGCCGGCCTGGATCGCATCGGCGAGCAGGGCTGCGGCCTCGCCCATGCCTTTCAAGAGCGACGGCGCCAGCAACCCGGCCGCGCTGTAGGCGAGCTCGGCTGCCGAGCGGATGCGCCGCGCGGCGTAGATCCTGGCGAGCAGCGGATGGATGCCGGCATCGATCAGCGCGCGGCGATCGACGTCCTGGTAGGCGCGCTCGATGATCTTCATGCGTAGTGCTCAAGCGGCTTTGGCCGGCGCCAGAAGCGGCGCAGGTCGCCGCGGATCGTCTCATAGGCGAGGCACTCGGCCGCGTCGGGCACGTGGATCGACACCATGCCGACGCGTCCCTCGCGCAGCGCGACGAGCAGCGGCGCGAACCAGTCGCGCTCGAGCGCCGCGACCGCCTCCTGGTATTGGCCGGTCTCGGAAAGCGCGAGCGGCACGCGCAGCGCGTCGAGCAGCACGAGATGCCGTCCCTCCTCGGGTGCGCGCTCGAGCCACGCTCCCGCCGAGGCCGGCAACGTGCGATGGCGCAGTCCCGCGGCGCGCGCAAGGCCGAGCGCGATCGGCTCGTTCGCGCTCACCGACTGCCAGCGCGTCGTTTGCACCTCCGGCGCGCGACCCGCGCCCCATAGCCAGAGGCTGTTCACCGGCGGCTCGCCGCGCGCCTCGCGCGCCTCGTTCACCGGATGCGAGTGCAGCACCATCTGCGCTTCGTTGAGCAGCTGGTGCGACGGCGAGCCGCCGGCCCCGGTCTGCAGCCCGAGGCCGACGTCGCGTCCGGCGAATTCGAGCGGCGGTTGCGCATCGATCGGCAGCGCTTCGGCGAGCTCGGCCACCCAGCGCTCGGCGTCGATCACGCGCAGCTTGAGCAGCGGCGCGAAATGCCGGTTGAGCGCCTCGCACAAGGCGTCGGCTTCGTCGCGCTGCAGCTGCAGGCACGCGCCCGGCGCCAGGATCAGCCGGTCGCGCATCAGGCGCAGATGGACCGGATCGGCGCGCGTCCAGAGCTGCGATCCCGGCTCGCCGTCCGCGCCGAGCAGCGTGAGCGCGCCTGCGGGGAGCGGTCCGCTGCCAAGCTCGAAGGCATCGTGCAGCCAGGCCTCGAGGCTCTGCGACTCGCCGCTCATGCAGCGACCGCGCGCGAGCAGCAGCTCGACCGACGGCTGGCGCGCCGCTGCCGCAGCGGCGAAGAGCCCCGGAACTACGAGCTCGCAGTGCATCGCGCGAGCGGCACCACGCGCGCGCCGGGCTTGGCGAGATGGCGCGACAGGATGCGGTAGTGGTCGTAGTCGAAGCGCGGCCGCTCATCCAGCAGGTCGGCCATCTCGGGCTCGCAGCGCGCGGCGCCGAGATAGCACCAGCGGTCGACCGCGTGTATTTCGGTCGCGTCGCGCGCCGCATCGGTCTCGACGATGCCGATGGCGCCGGCATAGGGCCACGCAGGAGTTTTTAGATTGGCGAGCGCAGCGGCAAGGCGGCCATGGTGCGCATGGATGCTTTCGCGGCTCGCGCACACGCCGGCGCAGCGCCCGATCTGGTGCCGGAAGCAGGCGCCCTGGCGCTTGGCATCAAACCCGAGCGTTTGCAGGCACAGCCCGTGCTCATCGGCGAGCGCGCGCAGCATCTGCAGCGCGGCACGGCGCGTGCGGAAGACGCCGTACACGAAGGGCAGCGTATCGGCGTCGATCTCCTCCGCGCTCGCAAGGCGCAGGCGCTTGCCGTCGAAGACGAAGCCGCATAGTGCCTCGGGGCGGCGCAGCTGCCGGTTGTGCAGCGGCGCGAGGCTCTTCACCAGCCGTGCTTCGGCAAGGAGCGCGCCCAACTCGCCGACGGTGCGCTGCCAGTCGATGCGGCGCACGCCCTGCAGCCACGCCGCCGCCGAATAGAAATGCTGCAGCAGGCGCGAGCGCATCGAGCGGCTTTTGCCGATGTAGAGCGGCGGGCCGCTCTCGCCGTAAAGAAGGTAGACGCCCGGCGCTTCCGGAACCGCGTCGATCACCGCCGGGTCTAGCTGCGGCGGCAGCGCCGGCTGCTTCGCCACCTGCCGCGCGGCGACGGTGAGGACTTCAGCGCCATGCTCCTCCGCCGCGATGCGCAGGAACTGCCAAACCGCATCGGCATCGCCGAGCGCGCGATGGCGCTCCCGGCAGGCGATGCCGTGGCGCGCGATCAGGCTGTCGAGATCGTGGCCGCGCTCGCGCGGATAGAGGCGCCGCGCGAGCTTGACGCTGCAGACCGAGCGCGCCTGGAACTTGATGCCGGCGCGGTCGAACTCGCGCCGGAGGAAACCGTAATCGAAGCGCGCGTTGTGCGCGATGAACACCCGGCCCGACAGGCGCTCGTGCAGCTCCCCGGCAAGGTCGGCGAAGCGCGGCGCCTCGGCCAGCATCCGGTGGGTAATGCCGGTGAGCGCCTGGATCTCGGAGGGCACCACGATGCCCGGGTTCACCAGGGTCGACCATTCCGATACCACCTCGAAGCGCTCGATCTCGAGCACTCCGATCTCGGTCACCCGGTCGGCGCCCGGCCGGGTGCCGGTGGTCTCCAGGTCGACGATTGCGAGCGGTGCCTCAACCAGGTTCATCGTCGTGCATGGATGTTTGTCCAGTATGCTATCGCATCGCTATCCGGTGGTGAGCATTTGGACGAAACTCGCGGTCCAATAAGCATGAGACGGTATTCGCTGGCGCTTTTGCTACTCGCCGCGGGCTGCACGCCGATGCAATGGGTGCGGCCCGATTCGCCGCCGCCGCAGCAGATCGACGCCGACATCCAGCATTGCCAGGCAGAGGCCTGGAGCGAGGCGGCCTGGCGCTACCCGCCGTCTTCCCGCGGCTACGGCCCGTGGCCCTATCGCGATCCGCTCGGGCGGCGTTTCATCGGCTATCCCTACGGCGCGTTTGGCGATCCCTTCGGCGATCGCGACATGGAGGAGCAGCGCCTCCTCAACTTCTGCATGCG
>DASWER010000376.1:0-2574 GCA_036394655.1 Burkholderiales bacterium | reverse complement strand
TGCACGTTCGAGCCGCCGGTGTCGACGCCGATCTCGCGCAGCACCGCGATCGAGGCGTCGCGCATGATCTGGTATTCCTTGTCGGTGAGCGTCTGCGCCGGGGCGACGGTGATCGAGTCGCCGGTGTGGATGCCCATCGGGTCGAGGTTCTCGATCGAGCAGACGATGATGCAGTTGTCCTTGCGGTCGCGCACCACCTCCATCTCGAACTCTTTCCAGCCGAGCACCGACTCCTCGATCAAGAGCTCCTTCGTCGGCGAGGCATCGAGCCCGCGCTCGCAGATGGCGACGAACTCCTCGCGGTTGTAGGCGATGCCGCCGCCGGTGCCCCCGAGCGTGAACGACGGGCGGATCACCACCGGGAAGCCGATGCCCGCCTGCACTTGCAGCGCCTCTTCCAGCGAGTGCGCGAGCGAGGAGCGTGGCGAGGCGAGGCCGATGCGCTTCATCGCGTTCTTGAACTTCTCGCGGTCCTCGGCCTTGTCGATCGCCTCGCGCGACGCGCCGATCATCTCGACGCCGAATTTCTCGAGCACGCCCTCGCGCGCGAGGTCGAGCGCGCAGTTGAGCGCGGTCTGGCCGCCCATGGTGGGCAGCAGCGCGTCGGGCCGCTCCTTCTCGATGATGCGGGCCACGACCTGCCAGGTGATCGGCTCGACGTAGATCGCATCGGCCATCTCCGGGTCGGTCATGATGGTCGCCGGGTTGGAGTTCACCAGGATCACGCGATAGCCCTCGGCGCGCAGCGCCTTGCAGGCCTGCGCGCCCGAATAGTCGAACTCGCAGGCCTGGCCGATGACGATCGGGCCGGCGCCGATGATCAGGATGGATTTGAGGTCGCTACGCTTTGGCATCGGTCATGAGCTTGGCAAAGCGGTCGAAAAGATAGCCGACGTCGTGCGGCCCCGGGCTCGCTTCCGGGTGTCCCTGGAAGCAGAACGCCGGCCGATCGGTGCGGGCCAATCCCTGGAGCGAACCGTCGAAGAGCGATACGTGCGTCGGCCTGAGGTTTTTCGATATTGAAGCAGGGTCGACGGCGAAGCCGTGGTTCTGGCTGGTGATCACCACCTGCCCGGTCTCGAGATCCTTCACCGGGTGGTTCGCGCCATGATGGCCGAACTTCATCTTCAGCGTCTTTGCGCCCGAGGCGAGGCCCATCAGCTGGTGGCCCAGACAGATTCCGAACACCGGCAGCTGCGTCGCGTCGAGGATCTCGCCGATCGCTTCGATGGCGTAGTCGCACGGCTCGGGGTCCCCTGGACCGTTCGAAAGGAAGACGCCATCGGGCTTCATGCGCAGCACCTCGCGCGCCGGCATTTGCGCGGGCACCACGGTCACGCGGCTGCCGCGCTCGGCGAGCATCCGCAGGATGTTGCGCTTGATGCCATAGTCGAATGCGACGACATGGGTCTTCAGGTTCTCGAGCTTGCGATACCCCTTGCCGAGCTCCCAGTGGCCCTCGGTCCATTCATACGGCTCGCGCACGCTCACCACCTTGGCGAGGTCCATCCCGGCGAGCCCGGCGAAGGCACGCGCCTGGGCCAATGCTTTGTGTTCATCGACCTCGCCGGCCATCAGGCAGCCGTTCTGCGCGCCCTTCTCGCGCAGGATGCGCGTCAGCTTGCGCGTGTCGATGTCGGCGATGCCGGGGATGTTGTTCTTCCTCAGGTAGCTGCCGAGATCGGACTGGGCGCGCCAGCTCGAATGCCGGCGCGGCAGGTCGCGGACGATCAGGCCCTCAGCGTAGACGCGCGGCGATTCCGGGTCCTCGTCATTGACGCCGGTGTTGCCGATGTGCGGATAGGTCAGGGTGACGATCTGGCGGCAGTAGGAAGGATCGGTGAGGATCTCCTGGTAGCCGGTCATCGCGGTGTTGAACACCACCTCGCCGACGGCGCTCGCCGCCGCACCGATCGAGCGGCCACGAAACACCGTCCCGTCGGCAAGGACGAGAAGCGCTGCGTCTTGGTTAGTCATTGATCTGGAAGCGGATGTGAAAAGCGGGAAAGGCTTCCGCCGTTCCCGCTCCCTTGGCCGAATTATACCGGCCTGCCCTGCCTAGCGTAACCCGAGCGTGGTCTTCAGCTTGTCGACGGCCTCGCGCAGGCAGCCGAGCTTGTCTTTTAACTTGGGATCCTTGTTGACGATGCCGGTGCATTCGGCCCACTGCTGCGGGCTGGTGAGCACCATGACGCGCCCCGGCGCCATCATGTTGGACTGCGCCACGCGCTCGTACTGATCGCGGCCGCGGAAATTCTTGTCGTCGACGTAGCCCACGATCAAATACTGGTAGGCCCAGAAGCTGGTTGGCGAGGCCTTGTAGTCGCGGTGCATCTGGTCCTCGAGCTGCTGCATGTTTTTCGCCGCCTGCTCGAGCCCCTCGCCCATGCAGCCGGCATACCAGCCGTAGCTCTTGGCGCTCGGGTAGGTGACCCGCGCCTCCACCACGTAGCCGGGACCGCTGCAGCTTGGACCGAGCTCCGCGGTGGCGAGGAGCCTGGCCTTCAGCGGCGAGCTCCTCTCGTACATCGCGGCGAGCGCCTCGGCGTTCTGCCGCAGGTCGGCCTCGCCGCG
>DASWER010000375.1:0-2380 GCA_036394655.1 Burkholderiales bacterium | reverse complement strand
CGCGCGCTATCGCCTCGACCAGGTCGGCGCGACGGCGAAGAAGGCCGCAGGCGGCTGGATTCTCGAAGGCGAGAAGAACGCGGTCCTCGGCGCGCCCATGGCGGACAAGCTGGTGGTGTCGGCGCGCGGGCCTCAGGGTCTCGGCCTGTTCATCGTCGACAAGGGCGCTCAGGGCGTGGCGCTCAATTCGTACAAGACGCTCGACGAGATGCGCGCGGCGGACGTCACCCTCAAGGGCGTGAAGGGCGAAGCGCTCGGCGACAACGCGAGCGGTGCGCTCGGGCTTGTCGAGGAAGCGACGGACTTCGCCACCGCGCTCGTCTGCGCCGAGGCAGTCGGGGCGATGAAGTTCGCCTGCGACACGACGCTCGAGTACCTGAAGACGCGCAAGCAGTTCGGCGTACCGATCGGCACCTTCCAGGCGCTGCAGCACCGCATGGTCGACATGTTCATCTCGCTCGAGCAGGCGCGCTCGATGGCCTGCCTCGCCTGCAGCCGAGCAGACGCAGGTGGCGATGCAAGATCGATCTCGGCGGCCAAGATCAAGATCGGGGACGCGGCGCGCCACATCAGCCAGGAGGCGGTGCAGCTGCACGGCGGCATGGGAATGAGCGAGGAGCTCAAGGTGAGCCACGCCTTCCGGCGGCTGACGACGCTGTCGCGCGAATTCGGCGACGTCGACCATCACCTCGCGCGCTTCGCCGCGCTATGAACAACCGGCGCGTGCTGCTCGCGAGCCGGCCGGTCGGCGCGGTGGCCGAGAGCAATTTCCGCATCGAGGAGTCGCCGCTCCCCAGGCCCGGCGAGGGCGAAGTACTGGTGAAAAATCTCTGGCTGTCGCTCGACCCGTACATGCGCGGCCGCATGAGCGAGGCGAAAAGCTACGCCAAGGGCGTCGATATCGGCGAAGTCATGTGCGGGCAGACCGTGGGCGAGGTGATCGAATCGCGCCACCCGCAATTCAAGCCGGGCGACAAGGTGCTGACGCAGCTCGGCTGGCAGCTTTATGGTTCCGTAAAAGAAGTCACCAAGGTGGACGAGACGCGAGCACCCCTTAGCTGTTACCTCGGCATCGTCGGCATGCCGGGCATCACCGCGTACTTCGGCTTGAAGGAGATCGGGCAGGCGAAAGCCGGAGATACGGTGGTTGTCTCCGCCGCGTCAGGCGCGGTGGGCAGTGTCGTCGGCCAGCTAGCGAAGCTGTGGGGCTGCCGTGCCGTCGGCATCGCCGGCGGACGCGAAAAGTGCGACTACGTGCGCAACCAGCTCGGCTTCGACGCCTGCATCGACTACAAGGCGGGGCGCCTGCGCGAGGAGCTGAAGGAAGCGTGCCCGAAGGGCGTCGACGTGTACTTCGACAACGTTGGCGGCGAGATCCTCGATCTCCTGCTCACGCGCATGAATCTCTTCGGCCGCATCGTCGTCTGCGGCTTGATTTCGGATTACAGCTCGACCGAGCCGTACAAGCTGAAGAATCTGCGTGCCGTGCTGGTCAACCGGCTCAAGGTGCAGGGGATGATCGTGTTCGACTGGAAGGAGCGCTACGGCGAGGCGCTGAAGGCGCTCGGCGGCTATGTCGCCGAGGGCAGGCTGAAATACCGCGAGTCGGTGGTGCAGGGCCTGGAGAACGCGCCGCGCGGGCTGATGGATCTTCTCAGCGGCAAGAACTTCGGCAAGCAGCTGGTGAAGCTCAGCGCTTAGCGCGCGCGCGCTCGACGCGCTCCCGGGTCGCGGGATGCGTCGAGAAATAATCGAGTCCCGCCGTGCTGCCCTCGCCGCGTTCCAAGCGCTCCAGCAGTGACGAGAACGCGTCGGGCGGGATGCCTTTCTTCGCCAGGTAATCCAAGGCGAACTCGTCAGCCTCGGCCTCGAACTCGCGCGAGTATTTTGCCTGCAGCAGCATGGTGGGCAACGCGGCAGCGAACGAGGTCACCGAGCTCAGGTCGCCGACCGCCATTGCGAACAGCACTGCGGCGGTTGAATTCTGCAGCACCGAGCGAAGCGCATGGCGTTGCCGCATGTGGCCGAGCTCGTGAGCCAGCACCGCGAGGATCTGCCGGTCGTCATCGGCGAGTTTCACCAGCTCATCGGTCAGCACGATGATTCCCGAAGGCAGCGCGAGCGCGTTCGCGCCAAGCCGCCGCCCCGCGCGCAGCTCCAGCCGGTAGTGACTTGCGAGATCCGCGGTCACGCCGGCAAACAGCTTCTGCAGCTCGGCGGCCCGCTCGGGCGGCAGCGCGCTCGGCCCGAGCAGCGTCTGGTCGAGCGCGCGCAGCGCGTCCGCGCCGATCAGCCGTTCGGTGCTCGCCGGCAGGCGGAAAGCCACCTGCTTGGCGAGCGCCGGGATGCCGTAGGCGAAGCCCAGCCAGACCGCGACGGC
>DASWER010000374.1:0-1546 GCA_036394655.1 Burkholderiales bacterium | reverse complement strand
ACGCGCCCGCCCATGGAGCGGCCGCCGATGATGAGCGTCTTCTTGCTGCGCACGCCCGCGACGACCGCCTCGAAGCGCTCGCGCAGCACCGGCATCGGATCGGGACGGCGCGAGCCCTTGTCGCGATAGGGAAAGTTGAAGCGCACCACCTCGACGCCGCGCACGCCCAGCGCCGCGGCCGTGGCGAGCATGGCGCGGTCGTCCATATGACCGCCCGCGCCGTGCGCGCAGACGAATACGGCTTTCACTTGCTCAGGCAGCGACTTTCGCGGGCGTCTTCAGCTTGTCGACCAGGCCCGTCATGATGCGGTCGAAGAGCGGCTCCTTCGGCTCGTCGTCGAGCCGCACCGCCTCGCCGCTGCGCAGGCGCCGCACGATTTCGGCGCGCGACAGTTCGAGCACGTTCTGGCCACGGCGGTCGGAGAAAAGGTAGCGCGTCTTCTTCGGGCTGACGAACAGGAGCTTCGCCGCGCGGTGCTCCTCGCCGTCGCCTTTCGGGCGGAACTCCACCCAGGTGCCCATTTCCATGTCCGCCGGCGGGTCCACCGCGAGCGACGACTTCAGCGACGCCTTGGCGGCGGCGCGCTGCTTCGGGTCGACCGGCTGCGGCGTGAAATCGAGGCCGGTGACCTGCACCTGGCCCTCCCCGTAAGGGTTCTTGATCGTCACCGGCGCGGTGAAGTCGAGCGATGCCGCCGGCGCGGCTTTGGCGGACGCGGCCTCGGCGGCGGCCGGCTCGGCCGGCTTATCGGCCGCTTTCTCCCCGGCCGCCTTCGGCTTCGCCTTCTTCGGCTCGAGCGCGTCGGTGTGATATTTCATCAGCTCGCCGAAGAAGCGCTCGCGCGCCGGCGCTTCGGTGCCGAGCGTGTTGAATCCGGCGATCAGGTGCCTGACGAGACCCGGCACCGTCGCGGCGAGCTTGCGGCGGTCGTCCGGCGTCTTCATCGGCTCGACGCTCCAGATGAGCTGGTCCATCGCCTCGATCGCGTCTTTCCATTCCGCGCCGTTGCGCCCCGCCTTGACGTGCGCGAGCAGCAGGAGCCGCAGCCACTGCTCGACCAGAAACTCGAGCACCGGCCCCGGCATCTTGTGCGCCTGGATCCGAACCTTGACCTCGTCCTCGGCCGCGGTCTTCGCGACGGACAGGTTCTCGGTCTGCTCGATGCGCTCGGCGAGCGCTTTGGTCTCGGCTTCGATCTGCTTGTCGTGCTCGGCGATGACGCCGAGCAGCCGCTCGCGCGCGCCATCGAAGACCGCGACGTCCTCCTGGAAATTGTCGATCAAGTGCTGGACGATCACTTCCAGGTGCACGAAGGTCGAACTGTCGGCGCTGAACTCGGTGGGCAGGCGCACGGCGATGTCGCCGAACGTGTCGAGCATCTGGCGCGCCGGATGCGTCTTTCTTGCGAAGAACGACTTGTCGGCGATCGCCACCTTGAGCAGCGGGATCTGCAGGCGCCCGATGAGCCCCTTCAGGCCCGCGGGAATCTTCGGATCATCGAACAGCTGATCGAACAGCATCGACACGATGTCGAGCGTCGTCGCA
>DASWER010000373.1:0-2112 GCA_036394655.1 Burkholderiales bacterium | reverse complement strand
GATGGGCTACGGCTACGACGGCGTGATGCTCGCCGCCGATGCGATCCGGCGCGCCGGCAGCACCGACAAGGAGAAAGTGCGAGCGGCGATGCAGGCGACGCGCGGCTACAAGGGCGTGCTCGGCAGCATCGACTCCTCGTATGGCTTCAGCGAGGGCAAGCGCATCGGCTTCGATCCCGAGGGCATGGTGGTGCGCATGTACGAAGGCGACAAGCAGGGCCGCGTGCTGCACGTCGGCACTAAATAGGGAGCAAAGCATGGACAAGTTCGTGCCAATCCGGGGACTCCACCACTGGGCCTACCGCTGCCGCGACGCCGAAGAGACGCGCCACTTCTACGAAGATCTGCTCGGCTTGCCGCTGACGCACTTCATCCGCCAGGACGAGTACGTCGGCACGAGCGGCGAGAGCGTCGAGAAATTCGCGCACATCTTCTTCGAGATGGCCGACGGATCATCGCTCGCCTTCTTCGACCTCGGCGACGACGTCGCCGCCGAGCCCTCGCCCAACACGCCGCGCTGGTGCAACCACATGGCGCTCGAGGTCGAGTCTCTGGCGCATCTCGAGAAAGCGCACCAGCGCCTGCAAGCCGCGGGCGTCGACGTGGTCGGCCCGCTCGACCACGACGGCTGGGTGAAGTCGATCTACTTCTTCGACCCGAACGGCGCCCGCATGGAGCTCACCACGGTCACCGCGGGTGCGGAGAAGATGGCCGATTACCGCGCCAAGGCTCGCGCCGAGCTCGACGCCTGGACGCGCGAGAAGCGTAAGAATTCCGTACTAAGTACGTAATTATTCCGACAGCAAGCACGCCCGAGGCTTACAAAATAATTACGTACTTAGTACGGAATTGGTTGTGAGCTTCGCCCTCGGCGTCGTGCCGGTGGTGCTGCTGCTGCTCGGCTTCCCGATCTACATCGTGCTGCTCACGGCGGTGAGCGTGGCGCTGGTGTTTTTCATGCACGTGCCGCTGGCGGCGCTGCATCAGAACCTGTTCGGCGCGATCGACGCCTTCGCATTGCTCGCGGTGCCGTTTTTCATCTATGCCGGGGAACTGATGTCGCGCGGCAGCGTGGCGCAGCGCATCGTCGACTTTGTGCAGGCAGGCGTCGGGCGCGTGCCGGGGAGCCTGGGCGTGACCTGTGTCGGCACCTCGGCCATCTTCGGCGCCATCTCGGGCGCGAGCGCAGCGACCGTCGCCACCGTCGGCAAGGCGATGCTGCCGCCGATGCGCCGCGCCGGCTACCCGGAGACCTTCTCGGCCGGCCTGATCACCGCGGTCGGCGCGATCGACATCATCATCCCGCCGTCGATCCCGATGATCGTCTATGGCACCGCGGCGCAGGAATCGGTACCGCGCCTCTATGCAGCGGGCGTGATCCCGGGGCTGCTGATCGCCGCGATGATCGCGGTGTACGTGGTGTGGTACGCCAAACGCCACAACTTCGAGCATGGGCACCGGTTTTCATTCCAGCAGTTCGGAAAAGCATTCGTGCGGGGCATCTGGGCGCTCGGCGCGCCGTTCATCATCCTCGGCGGCATCTACGGCGGCGTGTTCTCGCCGACGGAAGCCGCGGCAGTGGCGTGCGTCTATGCGGCGCTCGTCACCTGGCTGGTGTTCCGCGAGCTCTCGTGGCGCGACGTGCTCGACGCCGCGGGCACTACCGCGCTCTTCACCGGCCAGGTCCTGATCATCGTCGCCTGCGCCAGCGTGTTCGCCTGGCTGCTGACCGTCAACCAGGTGCCGGCGGCGATGGTGGCGTGGATCCAGTCGCTGAACGTCGCGCCCTGGCAGCTCTTGCTGGCGATCAACGTTCTCTTGCTCGCAGTCGGCTGCTTCCTCGACCCGCTCTCGGCGATCCTGCTCCTCACGCCGCTCCTGATTCCGCTGGTGAAAGCGGTCGGCATCGATACCGTGCACTTCGGCATCGTCTTCACCGTGAACCTGGCGATCGGCCTGTTCCACCCGCCGTTCGGCATCAACATCTTCGTCGCGCAATCGGCGCTCGGCCTGAAACTGGACGTGATCTACCGCGGCATCATCCCGTTCATCGTGCTATATCTCATCGCGCTGCTGCTGATCACGTACATCCCCTGGATTTCTCTGGTGGGG
>DASWER010000372.1:0-1754 GCA_036394655.1 Burkholderiales bacterium | reverse complement strand
TCTACGAGACCTACAGCCGCCAGCACGTCCTGCGCTTCGGCAGCATTGCCCTGCCCGGCAACGCGGCGCCCGGCAACATCCCGAAGACCGTGCCACCGGCGCCGGGCGTGGATCCCGAGCAGGCGTTCGTAGCGGCCCTGTCGTCATGCCACATGCTCTGGTTCCTGCATATTGCCTGTCAGCGCAAATTCGTCGTCGACCGCTACGTGGACGAGGCGGTCGGCGTGCTCGCCGGAACCTGGATCTCGAAAGTGACGCTGCGCCCGGTGGTCAGCTTCTCGGGCAAGGCACCGGACGACGAGGAGCACCGTGCGCTGCATCACAAGGCGCACGAGAAGTGCTACATCGCCAACTCGGTGAAGAGCGAAGTGCTGGTCGAGCCGAGCACCGCCTGATGTTCCGCAAGATCCTGATCGCCAATCGCGGCGAGATCGCCTGCCGGGTGATCCGCACCGCGAAGCGCATGGGCATCCGCACGGTCGCGGTGTATTCGGATGCCGACCGCAACGCGCTGCATGCCAGGCTTGCCGACGAGGCTCGGCATATCGGCCCGGCGCCGGCCGCCGAGAGCTACCTCAAGGCCGAGGCGATCCTCGCCGCGGCAAAGGCGAGCGGCGCCGAGGCGATCCATCCCGGCTATGGATTCCTCTCGGAGAACGAGGACTTCGCCAGCGCCTGCCAGCGTGCCGGGATCGTCTTCATCGGTCCCTCGCCCGAAGCGATCGCGGCGATGGGCGACAAGTCGGCGGCCAAGCGCCTGATGGAAAAGGCCGGCGTGCCGCTGGTGCCCGGCTACCACGGCGAGGAGCAGGATCCTGCGCTGCTGGAAAAAGAGGCCACGCGCATCGGCTATCCCGTGCTGATCAAGCCCTCCGCCGGCGGCGGCGGCAAGGGCATGCGCGTCGTGCGGGAGCGCAAAGCCTTCGGCGACGAGCTCGAAGGTGCACGGCGGGAAGCGAAGTCCGCGTTTGGTGACGAGCGCGTGCTGATCGAGCGGTATCTGGAGCGGCCGCGGCACATCGAGATGCAGGTGTTCGGTGACGCGCACGGCAACGTGCTGCACCTCTTCGAGCGCGACTGCTCGGTACAGCGCCGCCACCAGAAAGTGCTGGAGGAGGCACCGGCGCCGAACTTCGGCAAGCGAGCCGAGATGGCCGCGGCCGCCGTCGCCGCGGCGAAGGCGATCCGCTATACCGGCGCCGGCACGGTCGAGTTCATCGCCGAGCAGGACGGCCGCTTCTACTTCATGGAGATGAACACGCGCCTGCAGGTCGAGCACCCGGTGACCGAGATGATCACCGGGCTCGATCTGGTCGAGCTGCAGCTGCGCGTCGCGGCGGGCGAGCCCCTGCCCTTCACGCAGGACGCGCTGCAGATCAGGGGCCATGCGATCGAGGCGCGCATTTACGCCGAAGATCCGGCGCGCGAGTTCCTGCCCTCGACCGGGCGGCTGGTGCATGTCGCCTTCCCGCCGCAGGCACGCGTCGACACCGGCGTCGAGCCGGGCGCCGAGATCTCGCCGTGGTACGACCCGATGATCGCGAAGCTCATCGTGCACGGTGAGGACCGCGCCGCGGCGCTCTCGCATCTGAGCAACGCCCTGCGCGACACGCACATCGCCGGCGTGACCACGAATGTCGAGTTCCTGCGCCGCATCTGCGAGAGCAAAGCTTTCGCCAATGCGGAGCTCGACACCGGCCTGATCGAGCGCAACCGCGCCGAGCTTTTTCGGCCGCGCGGCCCGGTCCCCGCCG
>DASWER010000371.1:0-8169 GCA_036394655.1 Burkholderiales bacterium | reverse complement strand
TCGACATTGATTTTCGCGATTTTGAGCCTGCCTTCGTACTCCTTGGCCACCTCGTCCAGGATCGGCGCGATCGACTTGCAGGGGCCGCACCACTCGGCCCAGTAATCGACCAGCACCGGGGTCTCGGACTTCAGCACTTCGGGATCGAACGTATCATCGGTGACATGCTGGATTTCGGGACTGCTCATGGTTCTCCGTCGGGGGTCTTGCAGGAAGGCCTCTATTATGCCGTCCGCCCAGGCACAAATGCTAAACTCTTGATTCAAATATGACTTACGTCGTCACCGAAAGCTGCATCAAGTGCAAGTACACCGACTGCGTCGACGTCTGCCCGGTCGACTGCTTTCGCGAGGGACCGAACATGCTGGTGATCGATCCCGACGAGTGCATCGACTGCACGCTGTGCGTGCCCGAGTGTCCGGTCGAGGCGATCTTCGCCGAGGACGACGTGCCCGATGCGCAGAAGCAATTCACCGCGCTCAACAAAGAGCTCGCGCAGATCTGGAAGCCGATCATCGAGCGCAAGCCCGCGCCGCCGGATGCCGACGAGTGGGCGAAGAAAAAAGAAAAGAAAAATCTGCTCGAGCGATAAAAGCAGCGCAGCAATTTGCGCACTGCAATTGCCGCGTTGCGGAAATGTTGTCGTCGTAATGACCACAGAAGTTTTGAAGTATTAGCTCAGCAGAAAATAATCTCGCGCGGTCATACTTTTGAAAGCTTGTGCGCGTAATCTCTCTGTTCGGCAACTCAGGAGGAATCACGAATGGAACAAGGACGCCTCGCGTTTACCGCGGTGTATCTCAAGTCGAACAGCGGCTATATCGGCTTCATCGAAGAGCTCCCTGGCGTGAACTCCCACGGCAGAACGCTCGATGAGGCGCGCGACACGCTGCAGAAGCTCGCGGCCGTGGTGTTCGACGAAGAGCGGCGCGAAGCGGAAGAGCTGATCGCCGGCAAGGATGTGGTGCGCGAGTCGTTCTTCGTGCCGATTCCGCGCCTCGCATAGCCGTTTTTTCTTTTCCGAAAAAGGGACCTGCGGGTCCCTTTTCATTTCTAGTGCTCGTAGATGCCCTGGTGCACCTTGCCGCGGAACACGCGGTACGAGTAGATCTGCCAGGCGAGGATGAAGGGCAGGACGAACAGCACGCCGGCGCCGAGGAAGGCCAGCGCGCTGTCGTCGGCCGCGGCGTCCCAGATCGTGAGCTGGTCGATCACCACGTACGGGAACAGGCTGTAGGCGAGGCCGATGAAAGCGAGCACGAAGATCGCCGCCGCGCCGGCGAAGGGCTTGGTGTCGGAGCGGCCTAGCGTGATCCAGACCCAGGCGCCGACCGCCACGCTCGCCGCCGGCAGCACCATCAGTCCGAGCGTGCGCGGGAAATCGAACCAGCGCAGGCGCACCGTCTCGCTCGCGAGCGGCGTGCCGAGGCTCACCAGCGCGACGCCGAGCGCGACCCACAGGAGGCCCCAGCGTGCCCAGCGGATCGCCTTCTCCTGCAGCGGGCCCTGCGTACGCAGCACGAGCCACGTGGAGCCGAGCAGCACGTAGCCGCCGCACAGGCTCGCGCCGACCACGATGGCGAAAATCCAGTAGCCGACGCCGGACTCGAAGCCGGTGACATAGCGCCCGAGCATCAGGCCCTGCGCGAAGCTCGCGAGCGTCGAGCCGGCCCAGAACAGCCAGTTCCATAGCTCGCGCTGCCAGCCATCGGCCTTCACGCGCAGCTCGAAGGCCACGCCGCGCAGCATCAGTCCGACGAGCATCGCCGCGACCGGCATGTAAAGCGCACCGAGGATCACGCCGTGCGCCACCGGGAACGCCACCAGCAGCAGGCCGATGCCGAGCACCAGCCAGGTCTCGTTCGCGTCCCAGAACGGCGCCATCGACGCCACCATCAGCTCCTGCTCCTCGCGGCTGGCGGCCGGCATCAGCATGCCGATGCCGAGGTCGTAGCCGTCGAGCAGCACGTAGGCGAGGATGGCGAAACCCATCAGCGCGCTGAAGATCAGTGGCAGATCCATCAGCCCCTCCTGCTCAAGTGCGTGAGCGTCACCATGTACGCGAGCAGCAGCGCCGCATAGGTCAGCACGTAGGCGGTGAGGCTCGCGCCGAGCTTGGCGCCGCTCGCGTCGCCCACCGCTTCGGCGGTGCGCAGGACCCCGGTGACCAGCCACGGCTGGCGCCCGATCTCGGTGGTCAGCCACCCGGCGAGCGTCGCCACCCAGCCGGCGAAGGTGAAGCCGGCGAAAGTCCACAGCAGCCAGCGCGGCGGCGAACTTCGGAGCCAGATCTGGCTGCCCCACGCGACCAGGAGCATCAGCATGCCCATGCCGACCATCACCCGGAACGCCAGGAATACCGGCGCCACCGGCGGATGGTCCTCGCCGAACTCGGCCAGTCCCTTTATTTCTCCATCGAGCTTATGCGTCAGGATGAGCGAGGCGACCTTCGGCACTTCGATGGCGAAGCGATTGCGCCCGTTCTCCTCGTCGATCAGCGCGAACAGCACGAGCGGCGCGCCGCGCTCGGTGTGCCAAAGCGCCTCGATCGCCGCGATCTTCGCCGGCTGGTGCTCGAGCGTGTTGAGGCCGTGCTGATCGCCGGCGAAGATCTGCAGCGGCACCAGCACCGCGGCGAGGCGCGCGCCGAAGCGCAGCGTCTTCAGCGCCGCCGCATCCTGCGGCGCGGCGAGCAGCCGCCACGCCGAGAGCCCGGCGACCAGGAACGACGCGGTGATGCCCGAGGCGAGCAGCATGTGCGCCAGGCGATACGGGAACGACGGATTGAAGATCACCGCGAGCCAGCTGCCGGCGATGATCTCGCCGAACTCCTGCACGTGCCCGGCCGGCGTGTGCATCCACGAGTTGAGCGCGAGGATCCAGAACGCCGATACCGTGGTGCCGAAGGCCACGATCAGGCTCGATGCCACATGCATGCGTCCCGAGACGCGCTCCATGCCGAACAGCATGATGCCGAGGAAGGTCGCTTCGAGAAAAAAGGCGGTCAGCACCTCGTACGCGAGCAACGGCCCGGCGATGTTGCCGACGCGGTTCATGTAGCCCGGCCAGTTGGTGCCGAACTGGAAGCTCATCACTACGCCCGACACCACGCCCATCGCGAAGGTGAGCGCGAACACCCGCACCCAGAGCTTGTAGGTGGAGAGCCAGCTCGCGTCGCGCGTCATCTCGTAGCGCACGCGGAAAAAGGCGACGATCCAGGCGAGCCCGATGCTGATCGTCGGGAACAGGATGTGGAAGCCGATATTCAGCCCGAACTGGACTCGGGAGAGCAGCAGCGCCTCGGTCAGGGCTTCTTCCATCTCGCTAATATAGGCGCCGATGGACCGCCCGAGCTATCGGCCCGACGACGAGCGCGAATACCTCGCGCGCGGCTGGTGGCGCGACGACGACACCCTCTGGCAGTGGCTTCGCAGGCATGCAAGCTCCAGGCCCGAGGATCCCGCGGTCGTGTCAGCGGCCGGCGTCCTAACCTGGCGCGGGCTCCACGATCGCGTTCTCAATGTGGCAAATGGCTTGCGCAAGAAGGGTATTGGCGCGGGCGACGTGGTCGCCATCCAGCTACCGAACACGCCGGAATTCCTCATCGTCCACCTCGCCATCGCGCGCCTCGGCGCGGTGATGTGCACGCTGCACATGCCCTACCGCGGCGCCGAGATCGAGTCGATCCTCGCGCACAGCGGCGCCCGGCTTTTCTTCAACGCCGCCTACCCTTTCGCCGAGCTGGAAGCCGCCGCGCCCTTGCCCGCCGATCACCCGGCGCCCGATTCGCGCGATGCGTTCCTGCTCCTCTACACCTCGGGCACCACCGCTTCGCCGAAGGCAGTGCCGCATTCCTATCGCACCATGCTCGGCAACAGCCGCCTGGGCGCGCGCGAGCACCAATTGGATGCTTCCTCGAAAATCCTCTGTGCCGCGCCGCTGTCGCACCTGTATGGCCTGTATTCGTTGCACTGCGCCTGGTCAGTCGGCGCCTGCACCGTCCTGCTGCCGGCATTCAAGCCCGACGAGCTCGCGCAGACGGTGGAGCGCGAGCGGCCGACCGCGCTGTGGACCGGGCCCGCGCACGTCGCCGCGTGCCGCGCCGCCGGCTTGTTCGACAAGCACGACTGGACCTCGCTCAGGCTCGCGATCGTCTCGGGCTCGATGGCGCCGCCCGCGCTGGTGCGCAGCTTCGCGGAGAAGCTGCCCGGCTGCGCGGTGACGCAGCTCTGGGGCATGACCGAGCTGCAGGCCGCGCTCTACTCGCGCCCGCAAGACGGCACCGAGCTCGCCGCGACGAGTGCCGGCCGCCCGAGTCCCGGCACGCAAGTGCGCGTCGCGTCCGACGGCGAGCTGCAGGTGCGCGGGCCATTGGCTTTTTCCGGCTATTACAACAATCCGGACGCCAATCGCAGCGCCTTCACGGGCGACGGCTGGTTCCGCTCCGGCGATCTCGCCGAGGAGCGCGCGGGCTATTACGCGATCACCGGCCGCATCAAGGACGTCATCAACCGCGGCGGGGTGAAGTTCAATCCCGCAGACGTCGAGGCGCTGCTCGACTCGCATCCGCAGATCCTGCAGTCGGCGATCGTGCCGATGCCCGACCCGGTGCTGGGCGAGAAGGCCTGCGCCTTCATCACGCTCAAGCCCGGCAGCGGCGAGCCGACGCTCGCGGAGCTGGTCGATTACCTGCTCGCGAAGGAGATCGCGAAGAACAAGCTGCCGGAGCGGCTCGTCGTAGTACCCGAGATGCCGCTCACGCCGACGCGCAAGATCATCAAGGGCCGGCTGCGCCTTCCCTCATGAGCCCCCAGGAGCAGAGGGCCGCCGCGTTCCGCGCGCTGCACCAGCGTGCCGGCGTCTTCATCATTCCCAACGCCTGGGACGCGGGCAGCGCCAAGCTGCTCGCCTCGCTCGGCTTCGAGGCGCTCGCCACCACCAGCCTCGGCCTCGCCAATGCGCTCGGTCGAATCGACGGCACCGGCGCGGTGAGCCGCGACCAGCTCCTGGCCAACTGCGCGCAGGTCGCGCAGGCGACCCCGCTCCCGGTCAGCGCGGATCTCGAGAACTGTTATGCGCACGAGCCGCGCGCCGCGGCGGCGACCATCGCTCTCGCCGCGCAAGCCGGCATCGTCGGCGGCTCGATCGAGGATGCGACGGGCGACGACGCCAAGCCGATCTACGACTTCGAGCTGGCGGTGGAACGCGTGCAGGCCGCGGTGGAAGCGGCGCGCTCGCTGCCCTTCCCTTTCACGCTCACCGCGCGGGCCGACAATTTCATGCACGGCCGCGGCGATCTCGACGACACCATCCGCCGGCTGCAGGCGTTCGAAAGAGCGGGTGCCGATGTGCTCTATGCGCCGGGGCTGCGCGACCTGGCGACGATCCGCGCGGTCACGTCTGCGGTGACGAAGCCGGTCAACGTGGTGATGAGCACCGCCGATCCGTCGCTCACCGCGGCGCAGCTCGAGGCAGCCGGGGTCAAGCGTGTCAGCGTCGGCGGCGCGCTCTCCCGGCTGGCGTTCGCCGCGGTCCTCAAGGCGGCGCAGGAGATGAAGCAGCAGGGCGGCTTCACCTGGATGACCTCCACCATGCCGACCACGGAAGTGAAGCGCATCTTCTCCGCGTGACCCGCTTTGCTCTCGCGATCACGGCGCTGCTCGCCGCGGCCTACGCCTACGTCGCCTCGCGCCTCGCGTCCGGGCCGGTGAGCGCGGCTGCGTTGGCCGTGCCGTTCCTGCTGATCTGGATCCTGCCGGTGTACTACTGGGGCACCTCGCGCAGCCGCGAAGGCCTGATCGACAAGCTGCTGCACCGCGCGAGCTACCTGTCGATGGCATGGGTGAGCTTCGCGCTCGCCTTCACGCTGCTGCGCGACCTCGCGCTGGTGGCTACGCTGTGGACGCCCGCGATCCATACGATGGTGGTGACGGCCGGCGTGCCGATCGTGCTCGGCGGCTCGGTATTCGCAATGGTCGTGGGCGCCGTGGCGGCGTTCAGCGGGCCGCGCATCGAGCGCATCGACCTGCCGGTCGCCGGACTGCATCGCGACCTCGAGGGCTTGCGTATCGTGCAGATCAGCGACCTGCACGTCGGACCGAACATCGGCCGCCGCTACGTGCAGAGGGTGGTGGATCTTTCGCGCTCGCTGCAGCCGGACCTCGTGGTGCTCACCGGCGACATCGTCGACGGGCCGGTCGAGCGCCTCGCACCGCAGGTCGCGCCCCTCGCCGAGCTCGCCAAGGCGGGAAGCGCGTATTTCATTCTGGGCAACCACGACTGCTATGCCGGCGCCGACGCGTGGATCGCGCATTTCCGGCAGATGGGCATGACGGTGCTGCTCAACGCGCACACCATCGTTCAGCGCGGTAAGGCGCGGCTCCTCATCGGCGGCGTCGTCGACCCTGCCTATGGACGCCTGCGCCCGGAGATCTCAATCGCTAACCAAGCAGCCGATTTCCGCCTGCTGCTCGCGCACAACCCGCGCCTCGCGCCGCTCGGCGCCGCCGCCGGCTTCGACCTGCAGCTCTCCGGCCACACCCACGCCGGCCAGTTCTTCCCGTGGACCCTCGCCGTGCGCCTGGTGCACGCGCCGCACGTCGCCGGCCTCTCACGCGAAGGCGCGATGACGGTTTACGTCAGCGCCGGCACCGGCACCTGGGGCCCGCCGGTGCGCTTCGGCACCAATCCCGAGCTGACGCTCGTGCGCCTCGTGCGCGCATGAAGAAAAAACCGGCCAGGAAAAAACGGGGTCAGACCCCTGCCACTCGACGCCGCCAGCACTATTCGGTTTATGTCGTCGAGCTGTCGCCCGAAGTCCTGCAGCACGGACGCTTCCGGCGCGCCAACCCGGATTACGACGCGATGAAGCCCTGCGTGTACGTCGGCATGACCGGCATCTCGCCCGACGTGCGCTTCGACAAGCACAAGGCCGGCATCCAGTCGAACCGCTACGTCATGCTCTATGGGCTGCGGCTGATGCCCGAGCTCTATCAGGTCTACAACCCGATGCCGTACGATGGCGCACGCGACATGGAAGTCGAGCTCGCGATCGCACTTAGAGAGAAAGGCTACGGCGTATGGCAAGGCTGAAGGTACTCATCGCGATCCTGCTGCTCTGCATATCACCCTTGCTGCTGGCGCAACAGCGCATCAGCCGCGCCGAGGCGGAGAAGATCGCGCTCGCGCGCGTGCCCGGCGGCAAGACCATCAGCGGCAAGCTCGAGAAGGAGAAGGGCCGCCAGATCTGGTCGTTCGACATCAGCATGCCGGGCACGCGCAACATCACCGAGGTCTGGATCGACGCGCGTACCGGCGAAGTGGTCAGCACGCAGATCGAAACGCCCGCAGAGCAGGCGAAAGAAGCCGCCGCGGAAAAGAAAGCGAAGCCGCGTCCTTGAGAGGAGGACCCATGCATTTCATGCGCCGAATATTTCTCGCGATGGTGATCGCGCTACCCGCCCTCTGCGCCGCGGCGTATCCGGATCGGGCGATCACGATGCTCATCGCCTATCCGCCCGGCGGCGGCACCGACCTCGTCGGGCGCGCGATCGTGCCGTTCATCGAGAAGTATCTCGGCGCCGGCGCGAGGATCGTGGTGGTGAACCGCTCCGGCGCCGGCGGCGAGGTCGGCTTCGCCGCGCTCGCCAACTCCGCGCCCGATGGCTACACCATCGGCTTCGTCAATACGCCGCCGCTGCTCACGATTCCGATCGAGCGCGCGGCGCAGTTCCACTGGCAGCGCTTCGAGTACCTCGGCAACATCATCGACGACCCGTGCAATTTCTCGGTGCACGCCGACATGGAAGTGAAGAACCTGCGCGAGCTCGCGGCGTACGCCAGGGCGCATCCGGGTGAAGTGACCGTCGGCACCACCGGCATCGGCTCCGACGATCACATCGCGATGCTCAAGTTCGAGCGCGCGGCCGGCGTGAAGCTGCGCCACATCCCGTTCAAGGGCTCGGCCGATGTGCGCGCCGCGATCCTCGGCAGACAGATCACGGTCGCCGCGATCAACATCGGCGAAGCGCTGCAATATCAAAAGGGCGGCACGCCGATCCGCAATCTGGTGCAGATGAGCCCGGCGCGCACCAACCTCGCGCCCGAGCTGCCGACCGCGCGCGAGCAGGGCTACGACATCGAGATGTCGTCGCTGCGCGGCCTCGCCGC
>DASWER010000370.1:0-3128 GCA_036394655.1 Burkholderiales bacterium | reverse complement strand
GGGCGATCTACTCCGTCGTCGAGGGTGGCGGAAGCGTGGTCATTGGCAACGAAAAATACCAGTTCGAGCCGCGCGACACCTTCGTCGTCCCTTCCTGGACGCCGGTGAAATTCGAGGCGACGGCAGAGACGGTGCTGTTCTCGTTCTCCGATCGCCCCGGCCAGGAAGCGATGGGCTTGTGGCGGGAAAAACGGGCATGAACGCTCCCGACAAGGCGCTGCTGAGCAAGCTGTACAACAACCGCGAGCTGGTTCCGGACCATCCCAAGCACCTCGCGCAGTGGTCGGAAGGCTCGGCGCGCGCGCGCAGCACCATGACCTCCCGGCTCGACCTGCGCTATGGCGACGCGCCGGGCGAGACCATCGACCTTTTCCCGGCGAGGAAAGGCGACGGCAGCTGCATGATGTTCATCCACGGCGGCTACTGGCGCTCGCTCGACAAGAAGGACTTCTCGTTCCTCGCGCCGGCGCTGGTCGACGGCGGCATCTCGCTGGCGGTGGTCAACTACGACCTCTGTCCGAAGGTCTCGATGGAGGAGATCGTGCGCCAGATGCTGCGCGCCAGCCGCTGGCTGTGGCTGCACGCCGAGGACTACGGCATGGACCAGGACCGCCTGTACGTCAGCGGCCATTCCGCCGGCGGGCATCTCACCGCGATGCTGATGAGCGCGGTGTGGCCGGTGTTCGACAAGCAGCTGCCGAAGGACCTGTTCAAGGGCGGCCTCGCGATCAGCGGGCTCTACGACCTGCGGCCGCTGATCGACATCGACTGGCTCAACGTCGATCTGCGCCTCGACGAGGCCTCGGCGATGCGGCTGTCGCCCGCGTTCATGCCGCCGGCGACGCGCGCGCCGGTGATGACCTGCGTCGGCGGCGACGAATCGAGCGAGTTCCTGCGGCAGAACGCGCTGCTCGGCGAGCGCTGGCGCGGCGTTTTCGCCGGCGATATCGCGATGCCGGGCAAGAACCATTTTTCCGTGGTCGACGGCCTCGCCGAGCAGGCGAGCCCGCTGTTCCAGGGTGCACGCAAGCTGATGAAACTGGATAAATGAACCAGTACCTCGAACCCGGCAAATTCATCGACAGCAGCCATCCCGCGGTGCGCAAATTTGCTGCCGAGCACGCGCGCGGCGCCGGCGATCGTGACAAGGCGGTGGCGCTGTACTACGCGGTGCGCGACCGCATCCGCTACAACCCGTTCCAGAACTTCACGCAGGACGACGCATACCGCGGCTCGACCTGCCTCGAGCGGCGGATGGGCTGGTGCGTGTCGAAGGCGGCGCTGCTCGCCGCAGCCGCGCGCGCCGTGGAGATCCCGGCGCGCGTCGCCTTCGCCGACGTCAAGAACCATCTGACCACGCCCGAGCTCACCGCAAAGATGGGCACGGATCTGTTCGTGTTCCACGGCTATACCGAGTTCCTTCTCGATGGCAAATGGGTGAAAGCCACGCCGGCGTTCAACCTGAGCCTGTGCACCAAGTTCCGCGTCAAGCCGCTGGAGTTCGACGGCTACGCCGATTCGATCTTCCATCCCTTCGACCAGGACAACCGCCGCCACATGGAGTACGTGCGCGAGCGCGGCGCCTTCGCCGACGTCCCGGTGCCGGAGATCCAGCGGGTGTTCAGCGAGACCTACCCGCAGTACTACAACCTCGGTCCCGCTGCTGCCAAGCAAAAGTTCGGCTGAGGGCGCCGTCGGTCGAAATGCGGGCGCTGCTCGAAGAAAGCTTCCGCGCCGCCGTCGCCGCCGCCGATCCGCGCGCCATCCTCGCCGCGCGTCTGCCGCCACCGCCGAAGGGCAGGACCTACGTCGCCGCCGCGGGCAAGGCGGCTGCCGCTATGGCCCTCGCTGTCGAAAGACATTTTCCTTCTGACGTGGAAGGCATAGCCATCACGCGCTACGGCCACGGCGTGCCGACCAAGCGCATCCGTGTGGTGGAGGCAGGCCATCCCGTGCCCGATGAAGCCGGCGAGGTGGCGGCCCGGGAGATCCTCGCCGCAGTACGCAAGCTAGGCCCAGAAGACCTATTGCTCGCGCTGCTCTCGGGCGGCGGCTCGAGCCTGCTGTCGCTGCCCGCGCCCGATGTGCCGATGGCCGACCTGAAAAAGGTGACAGCCCAGCTCCTGAAAAGCGGCGCGGCAATCCAGGAGATCAACACTGTGCGCAAGCACCTCTCGGCGATCCACGGCGGACGCCTCGCCGCGGCTTCGCGCGCGCCAGTAGTGGCGCTGATCATTTCGGATGTGACCGGCGACGACCCGACGCACATCGCCTCGGGACCGTGCGCGCCCGATCCGACGACCTATGCCGATGCGCGCGAGATCCTGGCGCGCTATGGAATCGAGCCACCGGCGTCAGTCAAAGCGCGGCTGCAGAAAGCAGCCGATGAGACGCCGAAGCCGGGCGATCCGGTATTCGCCAAGGTGCAGAACAAGGTGATCGCCACCGCGCATCGCTCGCTGGAAGCCGCCGCGGAGGTATTTGCGAAGGCGGGCGTGCAGCCCGTCATCCTCGGCGACACCGTGACCGGCGAAGCGGCGGAAGTGGCCAAGGTCATGGCGGCGCTGGTGTACGAGATCAGGAAATATCAAAAACCCTGGAAGCCTCCGGTGGCGCTGATCTCCGGCGGCGAGTGCACGGTGACCATTGCAGGAGAAGGCGGGCGTGGCGGGCGCTGCGCGGAGTTCCTGCTCTCGCTCGGCATCGAGACCGGCGGCGTCTGGGCCATCGCCTGCGACACCGACGGCATCGACGGCTCGGAGGACAACGCGGGAGCGCTATTGACCCCCGACAGCATGCAGCGCGGCCGGGATGCCAAGGCGATGCTGGCCAAGCACGATAGCTACGGTTTCTTCAGCGCTCTCGGCGACTTGGTGGTGACCGGGCCGACGCGCACCAACGTCAACGACTACCGGGCGATCGTCGTCACCTAGAGCTTCTGCTGCGCCAGCCGCACGCCGGTGGTCGGGCTCATGACGAGAAAGCCCGCGTCGACCGGCAGCGCGACGCCGGTGATCCAGCGCGACTCGTCGCTCGCCAGGAACAGCGCGGCGTGCGCCACGTCCCAGCCCGTGCCTTCGGTGCCGAGCGCGCCGGCCTCGCGGCGTTTGCGCCGGATCTCTTCATCC
>DASWER010000369.1:0-2250 GCA_036394655.1 Burkholderiales bacterium | reverse complement strand
GTTGACCTGCGCGAGGTAAGCCTTGACGTCGTGCTCGCCGCAGCGCTGCCCGTCCGTCAAGCGGAAGTCGCGCTTGGCGTACCCGGCTCCCGCGGCGGCGCCGCAGAGGTGGATCACTGCGGCAAGATCCTGCTTCTGCTGCAGCGTCGCCGCCGCGAGGCGATGTTGCGCGAGGATTTCCGCGACCCGACGGTCGAGAAATGCCGAGGTCATCTCGACGGCGTGGCTCGGCACCACGCGCATGTACAGAGCGTTGAACCAGCATGACCGCCACTCGTGCCACGGTCCGTCCGCGACGACGGCGTGGTCTCGAATGCAGTAGCGCCTCGCCTCGCTGAAGGTCCCGTCCGTGATCTGGTACATGCCCACCGCGCTCGAGGCCGGGCGATAGACCTCGAACGGCTCCGCCGTCATCCGCCAGCGCCAGTAGGTGCGGGCGACCGGGTTGCCCGCGCCCTCCACCTGGGCCAGCGCAGCGAGGAAGTCTGCAGTCATGACCGCCGTGGCGTGCTCGCCGAAGAGGGGCTGGTACTGGCGCCAGGTCTGCGTGGGAACCTTGGAAAGCGCGTGGCTCACCGGGAAGAAGAGCTCCGCCGGCTTGCGCAAGACCTGGTACGTCCAGTTGACGGCGAATGCGAGGCCGATCACCGCGATGACGCCCACGCCAACGCGGACCGCGAGCGGCGTGGACCCGAGCGCCTTGAGTGCCCGGCGCGGGAAGCCGAAACGACGGCGGCGCATGCGCTTCGACTGTACCCGCAGGCGCTTGCCACAGCCATCGCGGAAGGCGCAACATTCAGTTGCAGCCCAAGGGGAGGAACCATGAAACTGCGAACGTTCGTGCGCGCGTTCCTGCTGTTCGTTACGTTCTGCACTGCCCCACGGCTCGTGGCGGCAGAAGATGGTACGGCGATCGATGCCATCCTGCGTGCCGCGGTCGAGCGCAAGGACGTGCCCGGCGTAGTCGCGCTCGTGACGAATCGCGATCGCGTTGTCTACCAGGGCGCCTTCGGCGTGGCGGATGTCGGCACCGGGCGTGCGCTCACGATGGACGCGCTGTTCCGCATCGCTTCGATGACCAAGCCGGTCACTTCGCTCGCGCTGCTGCAGCTCGTCGAGCAGGGCAAGCTGAGCCTCGATGATCCAGCCGACAAATATCTCCCTGAGCTTGCAGGGCTGAAGGTCTTTGAGTCGTTCGATCCGGCCACCGGCGAATACAAGCTGCGCCCGGCCACGAGGCGGCCGACCGTCAGGCAGTTCCTCACCCACACCTCCGGCCTCGGCTATCCGTTCACCAGCGCGATATGGCGCGACTTCAAGCCAAAGCCGGGCGAGACCTATCCGTTTGGCGGCCCGTTGCTGTTCGAGCCGGGCGAGCGTTGGCATTACAGCACCAGCACCGACGTGGTCGGTCGGCTGGTGGAGGTCATTTCCGGCCAAAAGCTGGAAGACTATTTCCGGCAGCACATCTTCGCGCCGCTCAAGATGGACGATACGTCCTACAACGTGCGGCCGGAGAAGGCGGCGCGCCTGGTCGCCGCGCAGCAGCGTGCCGGCGAGCGCATGGATGGCGCCGTGGTGCTGCAGTCGCCGCAGCCGGGGCTGACTATCGCAGCCCCGATTGGCGGCGGCGGCCTGGCCTCGACCGCGAGCGACTACGGACGCTTCGTGCGCATGCTCCTCAACGGCGGCGCGCTCGATGGCGCCCGCGTGCTCAAGGCCGAAACGATCGCGCTCATGAGCCAGAACCAAATCGGCACGATCGGAGTCCCGGCGCTTAAGAGCGCGCTGCCGCGCAGCGCCGATTTCACGTTCATCGCGGACGGCCGCGACAAATTCGGGCTCGGCTTCCTGATCACGAGCGACCAGGTCCCCGGCAAGCGCTCGCCGGGCAGCCTGAGCTGGGGCGGCATCAACAATACCTATTTCTGGGTCGATCCGCAGCGCGGCATCGCGGGAGTGATCCTGATGCAGTACCTGCCGTTCGCCGACGCCAGGGCGCTAGCGCTCCATGATGCGTTCGAGCGCGGCGCGTATCAGCTTGTGGGGACTCAGTTAAAGGCGGCGCGTGGCGAGTCTTTTGCCGTGGCGAGGTGAATGTCGCCGCAATAGACCGCTAGTCATCGTTTCCTAAACCGGGAATGAGGATCGAGTGGGACGCGCCGATTGCGATGGACGATGGTGTCGTGCTGCGCGCCGACGTCTTTCGTCCATCGGATGAAGGCCGCCATCCTGTCATCCTCAGCTGCG
>DASWER010000368.1:0-5020 GCA_036394655.1 Burkholderiales bacterium | reverse complement strand
GGTGAGATGCTCGGCAAGGACCAGCCGGTGATCCTGCAGATGCTCGAGATCCCGGACGAGAAAGCACAGAAGGCGCTGAAGGGCGTGATGATGGAGCTCGACGACTGCGCCTTTCCGCTGCTCGCCGGCATGGTGCCGGCTTCCGATCCGATGGTGGCGTTCAAGGACGTGAATGTGGCGCTGCTCGTCGGCGCGCGCCCGCGCGGTCCGGGAATGGAACGCAAGGATCTGTTAGAAGCCAACGGCAAGATCTTCGGCCCGCAGGGCCAGGCGCTCGGGCGCGTCGCCGACAGGAACGTGAAAGTATTGGTGGTCGGCAATCCGGCGAACACGAACTGCCTGATCGCGATGAAGAACGCGCCGAGCCTCAAGCCCTCGCAGTTCACCGGCATGATGCGCCTCGACCACAACCGCGCCAGCTCGCAGCTCGCCCAGAAAGTCAGCAAGCCGGTCTCCGCGATCCGCAAGGTCACGGTCTGGGGCAACCACTCGGCCACACAGTATCCGGACATCTTCCAGGCCGAGGCGGATGGCAAGAAGGTCTGGCCGATGATCAACGACCAGGCCTGGCTCGAGTCGACGTTCATCCCGACGGTGCAAAAGCGCGGCGCCGCGATCATCGACGCGCGCGGACTTTCCTCCGCGGCTAGTGCGGCCAACGCGGCGATCGACCACGTGCGCGACTGGACCCACGGCTCGCGCGACGGCGACTGGGTGACGATGGGCGTGCCCTCGGATGGCAGCTACGGCATTCCCGAGGGCGTGATTTACGGCTACCCGGTCACCACCCGCGGCGGCAGCTACCAGGTCGTCAAGGGCATCGAAATCAGCGAATTCAGCCGCAAGCGCATGGATGCCACGCTCAAGGAACTGCACGAGGAGCGCGACGGGGTGAAGCACCTCTTCGGCAAGTGATGAGCGCCGGCGCCCGGTTCCGGGAAGCGGTCAAGGCGGAGCGCCCGCTCCAGGTCATCGGCACGATCTGCGCCAACCACGCGCTGATGGCGAAGCGCGTCGGCTACAGGGCGATCTACCTTTCGGGCGGCGGCGTCGCTGCCGGCTCACTCGGCATGCCGGACCTCGGCATCTCCAACCTGGACGACGTCCTCACCGACATCCGCCGCATCACCGACGTCTGCGATCTGCCGCTGCTGGTCGATGTCGACACCGGATTCGGCGCGAGCGCCTTCAACGTCGCCCGCACCACGCGCTCGCTCATCAAGTTCGGCGCCGGCGCCATGCACATCGAAGACCAGGTGGGCGCCAAGCGCTGCGGCCATCGGCCAGGCAAGGAATTGGTTTCACCCGAGGAGATGTGCGACCGCATCAAGTCCGCGGTCGATGCGCGCACCGACGCCGGGTTCGTCATCATGGCGCGCACCGATGCGCTCGCCGCCGAAGGGCTGGATGCTGCAATCGCCAGGTCCATCAAATACGTCGAGGCCGGCGCCGACATGATCTTCCCCGAGGCGATCACCGATCTGCCGATGTACAAGAAGTTCGCCGCCGCGGTGAAGGTGCCGGTGCTCGCCAACATCACCGAGTTCGGCCAGACCCCGCTGTTCACGCTCGACGAGCTGCGCTCGGCCGATGTCGCGATCGTGCTCTATCCCCTCACCGCCTTCCGCGCCATGAACCAGGCGGCGCTGCGCGCCTATGAAACGGTGAGGAAGATGGGCACGCAGAAATCTCTCCTGCCGGAAATGCAAACCCGCGAGGAGCTCTACGACATCATCGGCTACCACGCGTACGAGAAGAAACTCGATGAGCTCTTTGCCCGCGGGCGCGCCTAAGCCCAAGAAGTCGGTGGCGCTCTCTGGCGTGCCCGCCGGCAACACCGCGCTTTGCACCGTCGGGCGCAGCGGCAACGACCTGCACTACCGCGGCTACGACATCCTCGACTTCGCCGACCAGGCCGAGTTCGAGGAGATTGCGTACCTCCTGGTACACGAGAAGCTGCCCACCCGAGCGGAACTCGCCGCGTACAAGAAACGCCTGCAGGGACTGCGCGGCCTGCCCGCGCCGCTGAAAGCGGTGCTCGAGCAGCTGCCGAAGTCGGCGCATCCCATGGACGTGCTGCGTACCGCCTGCTCGGTGCTCGGCACGCTCGAGCTCGAGAAGGAGCCCCACCCGGCGGACGGCGCGCGCGCCATCGCCGATCGCCTGATGGCAAGCTTCGGCTCGATGCTGCTCTACTGGCACCACTACGTGACCAGCGGCAAGCGCATCGAGACCGTGACCGACGACGATTCCATCGGCGGGCACTACCTGCATCTCTTGCACGGCAAAAAGCCGCCGGCCTCCTGGGTGCGTGCAATGCACACCTCGCTCATCCTGTACGCCGAGCACGAATACAACGCCAGCACTTTCACCGCGCGCGTGATCGCCGGCACCGGCTCGGACATTTATAGCGCCATCACCGGCGGCATCGGCGCGCTGCGCGGACCGAAGCATGGCGGGGCGAACGAAGTCTCCGACGAGATCCAGAGGCGCTACCGCTCGCCCGACGAGGCTGAGGCCGACATCCGGCGCCGCATGGCGGCCAAGGAAATCGTCATCGGCTTTGGTCACCCGGTGTATACGACGGGCGACCCGCGCAACAAGGTGATCAAGGCCGTGGCGGAGCGGCTGTCGAAGGAAGCGAACGACATGACGCAGTACCGGGTCGCCGAGCGCATCGAGTCGGTGATGTGGGCGGAGAAGAAGATGTTCGCCAACCTCGACTGGTATAGCGCCGTCTCTTACAGCCAGATGAGCGTGCCGATGCTGCACTTCACGCCGATTTTCGTCATCTCGCGCACCAGCGGCTGGTCGGCGCATGTCATCGAGCAGCGCATCGACGGCAAGATCATCCGGCCTGCCGCCAACTACGTCGGCCCCGAGAACCGCAAGTGGCTGCCGCTGGAGAGCCGATAACCATGGCCCTGTACGAGTCCGAGCTGACCAAGTTCATCCGCGATTTCCTCGCCGCGCATCCCGAGGAAGTCGAGTCGCAGAAGAAGGGACGCGCCATCTGGTGGGACAAGCGGCCCGACGAGCGCTCCCCGGCGCCGCCGATGCGCCACGCGCCGCGCGCCGGCGGCAACGAGCACACCTTCGAGCCGACCGGTGGCTATGAGTGGAGCTTCAAGGACGACGAGATTCCGCCGAAAAAATGAACGCCCCGATTTCCAATGTCCGGCCGGCGCCGGACAAGGTCCTCACCGAAATCGCCGACTATGTCTCCGAATACGAGGTGAAAAGCGCAGACGCGTTTGAGACCGCACGCTACTGCCTGATGGACACGCTGGGCTGCGGCTTCGAAGCGCTCGAGTACCCGGCGTGCACCAAGCTCCTCGGGCCGATCGTGCCCGGCACGCTGGTGCCGAACGGCGCGCGCGTTCCCGGCACCCAGTTCCAGCTCGACCCGGTGCAGGCGGCGTTCAATCTGGGCACGATGATCCGCTGGCTCGACTTCAACGACACCTGGCTCGCCGCGGAATGGGGCCATCCGTCGGACAACCTCGGCGGCATCCTCATGGCCGCCGATTGGCTGGCGCGAAATGGGAAACGCCTCACGGTGAAAGACGTGCTCACCGCCATGGTCAAGGCGCACGAGATCCAGGGCGTGCTCGCGCTCGAGAACAGCTTCAACCGCGTCGGGCTCGACCACGTGGTTCTGGTGAAGGTCGCCTCGACCGCGGTGATCGCGCCGATGATCGGCTGCAGCTACGACGAGGTGGTGAACGCGATCTCCCAGGCCTGGGTCGACGGCCAGAGCCTGCGCACCTACCGGCACGCGCCGAACACCGGCTCGCGCAAGAGCTGGGCGGCGGGCGATGCGACGGCGCGGGCGGTCCGGCTCGCGCTGATCTCCAAAACCGGCGAGATGGGCTATCCGTCGGTGCTCAGCGCGAAGACCTGGGGCTTCTACGACGTGCTCTTCAAGGGGCAGCCGTTCAAGTTCCAGCGCCCCTTCGGCAGCTACGTCATGGAGCACGTGCTGTTCAAGATCTCCTTCCCCGCCGAGTTCCACGCCCAGACCGCGGTGGAAGCGGCGCTCGCCGTTTTTCAGCAGATGAAATCCCGCGGCAAAACGGCTGAAGACATTAAGAAAATCCAGATCCGCACCCACGAGGCGGCGATCCGCATAATCGACAAGCGTGGAGCCCTCGCCAACCCGGCGGACCGCGACCACACCATCCAGTACATGGTCGCGGTACCGCTCATCTTTGGCCGCCTCACCGCCGCCGACTACGAGGACGATGTCGCGCGCGACCCGCGCATCGACCGACTGCGGGACAAGATGACCTGCATCGAGGACAAGCAGTTCAGCCGCGACTACCTGGACCCGGACAAGCGCTCGATTCCCAACGCGTTGACAGTCGAGTTCAACGACGGCACGTCACTCCCGGAAGTGGTGGTCGAGTACCCGATCGGCCACAAGCGCCGCCGCAAGGAAGGCATCCCGCGTCTGGTCGAGAAATTCGAGCGCAACCTCGCGCGCCGCTTTCCGCCGAAGCAGCAGAAGGCGATCCTCGAGCTGTGCATGGACCAGAAGCGCCTGGAGCAGACGCCGGTAAATGATTTTGTCGACCTGATGGTCATATGAGCGCCTACCTGGAGCGCAAGCTGGCCGAGTTGAATCAAGAGATCCGCACCTATCCGGGGCCGATTGCGCGCTGCGACGAGCAGCTGCCGGCGCTCCTCGAGGAGCGCGCCAAGCTGATCGCCGAGCTGGAACATGAAAGCTGCCCGCCCGAAGCGCGCTGGAGTCACGACGGCGGGCGTCAATAGATAAAGAAAGAGAGACCATGCCGCACAACACCTTCAACACCCTGCAGAAGTTCAAGCACGGCCAGCTCTACTCGCTGCCGGCGCTCGGCAAAGCCCTCAACATCAAGGTCGAACGCCTGCCGGTGTCGATCCGCCTGGTGCTCGAGTCGGTGCTGCGCAATTGCGACGGCAAGAAGGTGAGCGAGCAGCACATCCGCGAGCTCGCCAGCTGGAAGGCGGTCGCGCCGCGCACCGATGAGATCCC
>DASWER010000367.1:0-1955 GCA_036394655.1 Burkholderiales bacterium | reverse complement strand
CGAGGGCCTCGGTCTTGCCGCCGCGCGCGATGAACTTGCCGCCGTATTTCGCCACCACCGCCCCGACCTGCTTGCGGTAGTCCTCGTAGGTCGCGGGATCCGTCACCTCGATTTCGCCGATCACGTAGGCTGCCATGCGCTACTCCTAGCCGGGAAGAGCGAATCGTATCGCGATCCCGAGCAGCGCCATTACCACGACCAGCTCGACCAGCCCGCGGTGCAGCCGGAAGGCGAGCACGGCCGCGAGCGCCGCAAGCGCTGCGGTCTTGAGATCCAGCGCGAGCGGATCGAACGCGTACCAGCGCAAAGGTCCGGCGCGTAATTCCTCGACGTTGCCGAACAGCACATGCAGCGCGAACCACACCGTGAGGTTGAGGATCACGCCGACCACGGCCGCCGTGATCGCGGCGAGCGCCCCCGACAGGCGCTGGTTCGAGCGCAGCTGCTCGACGAAGGGCGCGCCGGCGAAGATCAGCGTCATGGGCGGTACGAAGGTCACCCACGTGGTCAGCGCCGAGCCCAGGATTCCCGCCGCGACCGGCGAGAACGGCGCGGGATCGCGATAGGCGGCGAGGAAGCCGACGAACTGGGTGACGAGAATCAGCGGTCCCGGCGTGGTCTCGGCGAGGCCCAGGCCGTCGACCATTTCCGGCGCGCTCATCCAGTGATAGGTCTCGACCGCCTGCTGCGCCATGTAGGCGAGCAGCGCATAGGCGCCGCCGAAGCTCACCACGGCGAGCTTGGAGAAGAAGAGCGAAATATCCGCCAGCACGTGCCCCGGGCCCAGCACCAGCAGCACGGCTGCGACCGGCGCCCACCACAGGACGAGCCCGGTGACGCTCGCGATGACCAGATGCCGCCAGCGTCCGGGCGCAGGCGCTACCGCGATGGCCGGGCCGGCGCGCTGCGTCGCATAGCCGAGCACTGCCGCGGCGGCGACGATCAGCGGGAACGGCAGGCCGAGGAAAAAGATGCCGATGAACGCTGCCGCCGCTACACCCATGAGCAGGCGAGTCTTGAGCGCGCGCCGGCCGATGCGCAGCACCGCCTCCACCACGATCACCAGGACCGCGGCCTTGATGCCGAACAGCGCACCCTCGACGACCGGGATGCCGCGTCCCAGCGCATAGGCGAGGCTGAGCCCCAGCATGACGAGCGCGCCCGGAAGCACGAAGAGAATCCCCGCGGCGAGGCCGCCGCGCACCCCGTGCAACAGCCAGCCGATATAGGTGGCGAGCTTTTGCGCCTCGGGTCCGGGCAGCAGCACGCAGAAGTTGAGCGCGTGCAGGAAACGCTGTTCTTCGACCCACTTCTTCTCGTCGACCACCACGCGGTGCATGATCGCGATCTGCCCCGCCGGACCGCCAAAGCTGATGAAGCCGAGCTTCAGCCAGAAGGCGAGCGCCTCGGAGAAAGCGATCGTGGGGTGCGCGTTTTTGTTCATCGGTGCGGGCAGGCGCTACTCTTCCACCTATGCTAAGCGCGATCGCCGAAGGATTGCAGCGCGTGTTCGCGCTCGACCGCGAGCTGTGGCGCATCGTCGCGCTCAGCCTGGAGGTGAGTCTCTCCGCGGTGCTGCTCGCCACCGTGCTCGGCCTGCCGCTCGCGGCGGCTCTCGCCGTAAAGCAATTTCCCGGGCGCCGCGGCGTGATCGTGATCCTCAATGCGCTGATGGGGCTGCCGCCGGTGGTGGTCGGCCTGCTCGTATACCTGCTTCTATCCCGTGCCGGGCCGCTCGGCAGCCTCGGGCTGCTCTTCACGCCGGGCGCGATGATCGTCGCGCAGACGATCCTCATCCTGCCGATCATCGCGTCGCTCGCGCGCCAGGCGCTCGAGGACGCGTGGCGCGAATACGAGGAGCAGCTGCGCTCGCTCGGCGCCGAGGGCCTGCAGGCGGCGCTGACGCTGCTGTGGGATGCGCGCTTCTCGCTCGTCACCGCGGTGCTCGCCGGCCT
>DASWER010000366.1:0-2693 GCA_036394655.1 Burkholderiales bacterium | reverse complement strand
AGTGAAGCCCTCCCCGCGCATCGCGCCGCTGCCCGTCGAGCACACGCCGGAGCTGAAGGACGCGTTCGAGGCGATGCAGAAGAACCTCGGCTTCGTGCCGAACAGCATGCTCATCCTGCAACGGAAGCCTAAGATCGCCCGCGCGCTGGCGCAGCTCACGGCCTCGATCTGGGAGCCGGGCGGCGAGGTCGAGCGGGGCTTCAAGCGGCTGGTGGCGCACGTCGCAAGCCGCACCGCCGGCTGCCGCTACTGCATGGCGCACACCGCGGGCGGCGCGCTGCACTTCGGCGTCGAGGAGCAGAAGCTCGCCGCGGTGTGGGAGTTCCGCACGAGTCCTCTGTTCAGCGAGGCCGAGCGCGTCGCGCTCGACTTCACCATCGCCGCCGCGTCGGTGCCCAACGGCGTCACCGACGAGATGTTCGCCGCGCTGCGCAGGCATTGGAGCGAGACGCAGATCGTCGAGATCATTGCGGTGATCTCGACCTTCGGATTCTTGAACCGCTGGAACGACACCCTGGGCACGCCGCTGGAAGAGGAACCGACGGCGGTGGGCGAGCGGTTTCTCGCGCCGCACGGCTGGAGCGCGGGCAAGCATGCTCAGTCCGGGTAGGAGCTGCCCCACTTCGTATCGCTACGGTACGCGCGCCTTGCGGAACGAGCCCGGGCTGCACGCCGACAGCCTCTGGATCGCCGGCGGCCTCTATGGCAATCCTTTCGCACTGGACGCCTTGCTGGCCGCATACGGAGCCGACCGCGGCACAAAAGCGCTCGTCTTCAACGGCGACTTCCACTGGTTCGATGTCGAGGCCGCCGATTTCGGCCGGATCAACGATGTGGTGCTCGCCTTTCATGCCACGCGCGGCAATGTCGAAACGGAGCTCGCCACGCCGCAGGACGGCGCGGGCTGCGGCTGCGGGTATCCCGATTGGGTCGGCGATGACACGGTGCAGCGCTCGAACCGGATCATCGAGCGCCTGCGCGCCACCGCCGAGCGCTTGCCGCGCACGCTGGCATCCCTCAGGGCTTTGCCGATGCATCTCGTCGCGCGCGTGGGCGACGCGCACATCGCCATCGTCCACGGCGATGCCGATTCACTCGCCGGCTGGGGCTTTTCGCAGGAGGCGCTCGCGACCGAAGCGGGTTTACGCAACGCCCATCAGGTATTCGCCGCAGCGGGCGTCGACGTGTTCGCCAGCAGCCATACCTGCCTACCGGTGCTGCAGTCCTTTGCCGGCGGGCGCGTGCTGGTCAACAACGGCGCCGCCGGCATGCCGAACTTCCGTGGCGAGCGCTACGGGCTGGCAACGCGAATTGCGCTCACACCAGCCACGGAATCGATCTATGGCGTGCGCTGCGGTGCGCTGTTCATCGATGCGATTGCCGTGCGCTACGACCAGGCCGCCTGGCAGCGACGCTTTCTCGAGCAGTGGCCTGCCGGCTCGGACGCATACGAGTCGTACGTCCGGCGCATCATCGACGGGCCGGAGTACTCACGCGAGTCGGCGCTGCGTGTCATGTCTGACCCCGATTCGCACCACCCAATAATTACGACCCTGGCCCCGAATTAGGAGCGGCGGCCGGCGAGGCCGAGGAACTCCTCGCGCGTGGCGAGGTTGTCGCGGAACACGCCGAGCACCGATGAGGTGACCATGGTCGAGTTCTGCTTCGCGACGCCGCGCATCATCATGCACAGGTGGCGCGCCTCGATCATGACGCCGACGCCCTTGGCGCCGACCTCCTCCATCACCACCTGCGAGATCTGCTCGGTGAGCCGCTCCTGCAGCTGCAGGCGCCGCGCGAACACGTCGACCATGCGCGCGAGCTTCGAGACGCCGAATACCTTGCCGTTCGGGATATAGCCGATGTGGCAGCGGCCGAAGAACGGCAGCATGTGGTGCTCGCACATGCTGTAGAGCTCGATGTCCTTGACGATCACCATGCCCTCGGTGGTCTGGGTAAAGAGCGCCTGGTTGATCACTTCGTGCATGTCGGCGCGGTAGCCGTGCGTCAGGAAGGTGAGCGCCTTCGCCACGCGGCTCGGCGTCTTCAACAGCCCCTCGCGGTTCACGTCCTCGCCGAGCTCGATCAGCAGCTGGCGCACGAGCTCGGCGATCTTGGCCGTGTCGGGTTCCTTATGGGGTTCCATGCTTAGCCTTTTATCAAGCGCTCCGCCGCCTCGTCTACCGTCATGACGTCGCCGAAGTAGAGCGCGATGTTGTTGAGCGACGCGACGTGCTCCTCGAGCGTGGTGGCCGCCGTGGCATCGGACAGGACCACGACGCGGTAATCGAGCAGCATCGCGTCGCGCGCCGTCGATTCGCAGCACACGTTGGTCGTGGTGCCGGCGATCAGCAGCGACTCGATGCCGCGCCTGCGCATCTCGTCCTCGAGGCTCGACGAGTCGCGGATCATCGCGCTGTAGGTCGTCTTTTTAACATAGAGATCCTCGGGCATCGTATCGAGCCCCGGATACAGCGCGAAGCCCTCCGAGTCCTCCGCCAGGCCGGCAATGCGCTTCGCCGCGCGCTCCTCGGAGAGCATGTGGCGGTGGTGTTTCCCCCAGCGCTCGAGCGCCCGCGCCGAGCTGGTCTGCACCCAGATCACCGTGCCGCCGGCCTGGCGCACTTCTTTCGCCAGGCGATTGATGTTGCCGACGATCTCGCGTGCTGCCGGCGTCTCGTTCGGCTGACCCG
>DASWER010000365.1:0-8728 GCA_036394655.1 Burkholderiales bacterium | reverse complement strand
CGCAAGCCCATGACGGTGGGCAAGGCGAAGGGGAAACGGGCGCCGCGAGCCGTAAACTGGCATGTCGTACGGGATCTTGAGCCGCAGACACGCGCACGGCTGCGTGCAGCGCGTCCGGGCCGAACTTGGCTGGAAATCGATGACGATTTGCGCCCGGAATGCCATCGCGGGGACTACGCTGGGTTCAGCAACGTCTACGGCCGCATGCGCTGGAATCAAGTGCCGGTGACTATCACGGCCGGATGTACCACCGCGTGCAAAGGACGCTTCGGCCATCCCCAGCGGCTCAACACCATCTCGGTGCGCGAGGCGGCGAGCATCCAGACGTTTCCGAAGTCCTATCGGCTAGCCACGGATTTCATGCACGTCGCGTGCGACACGATCGGGAACGCTGTCCCACCTATGTTCGCCGAGCACCTAGGGCGCGCCATTAGGCGGTCCATCGCGTCTCAGCTGGCATGAGATACGCGACGACGCCAGAACGCAGCCGCATCATGGCCGCCATTCGCAGAAGCGGCACGGATCCGGAGATGGAGTTGCGGCGACAATTGGCGGTCATCGGCTTGCGACCGGGCCACCTCGCGGCTCGCTTACCGGGTAGCCCTGACATCGTCTTTTCCCGGCAGCACATTGCGGTGTTCGTTGACGGTTGTTTTTGGCACGGATGTCGCGAGCATCGGTCGATTCCAAAAAGCAATCGCGAGCTTTGGTTACAGAAAATCACTGGAAATCGACGGCGAGATCGTCGCGTCGATCGCCAGCTGAGAGCATCCGGCTGGTGTCCGATGCGTGTTTGGGAACACGACATTGGCAGAGACGTAGGCCCGGCTGCACTTCGCGTGGCAGCCGCAGTTTTTGATCGATCAAGTGTTCGGCCGATTCCATGGCCACGCGACCACACCTTCGCGCCCACTGCGCACCACGGCGCGCGGACCACCACCAGGACCACCCGCGCCCGCGCCGGCTCCTAGGCGTTCCTACGCGACCGACCCCGGCAGCGGCTGTAAATTGTGCGTGGTCGGGCCACGTCGGGGTACTTCAGGGGGTACTTATCACCGTGACGGTGCCGCTACGCCCCACAATTCGATAGAGGCCCTGGCACATCGCTTGCTCATTCCCCTGCCGCCATGGCCGAGGAAATCAAACCATCGCAGGACGAAGATCTGGCGCGCTGGGCTAAAGAGCTCGGCGTGAGCTACGAGGAGCTGGTCTCGACGCTGAACTACGCCGGGCCGACGTTCAAGGACCTGACCTTCTCGAGCGAGGCTCTCCTCGCCGGGTCGACGTCCATGCCGTCGTAGAAGACGTAGTCGAAGCTGCCGTCGTACGACACCACCCGCGCCGGGTTGCCCATGACCACGGCGCGCGCCGGCACGGACCGGCTGACCACCGAGCCCGCGCACACCACCACGTCGTCGCCGATCGTGATGCGCCCGACGATGACCGAATGGGCCCCGATGAACACGCGGTTGCCGATGGTGGGCGCACCGCGCCCTTCGGCACCGCCGGCGACGCCGATGGTGACGTTCTGCGCCAGGCTGCAGTTATGGCCGATGCGCGCCTCGGGGGCGAGGATGATCGAGCCGTAATGGCCGATGTAGAGACCATCGCCGATCTCGCACTGCGGCGGCAGGCAGATGCCGGTGAGCACTTCCACCAGCTTCTGCGCGATCGCCACGAGGGGCCGCACCAGCGGCGCGAAGCGCTGGGCGCTCTCGAGCGCGGCGCGCGAAGTGCGGTACACGCAGCTTGCCCAGAAGCCCTGCGTCAGGAAAATGGTGCGCAGCGCATCGTCCGCCGTCACGCGGTAGCGCCGGAAATCGCAGGTGATATGCCGCCACCACGGCGTGTGGTGCAGCTCCAGGTGCGAGCCGTCGCCGACCTGCACCCAGGCGCTGGCGGCCTTGTGTCTAGTTGCCTGGCGCATCGATGAGCAGCGGCTGCTCGTGCTGGTAGCGCGTCGTGCGCCGCCTGCCGGCGATGTCGCGGAACACATCCAGCACCTGCTCGGTGGTCAGGCCTACCGCCGGGCCCACGGTCTGCGCCGGCACGCCGTGGTCGAGCGCGTACATGCAGACGTCGAGGGTGCGCAGCGAAATGCCGAAGAAGAACTCTTCCTGCGTCTGGGCGAGCGAATAGGTGTCGGTGGTCGGCGGCCGGCTGCGGATCTCCTCGGGCACGCCGAGGTGCGCGGCGAGCTGGTAGACCTGCGACTTGTAGAGGTGCGCGATCGGCTTGACGTCGGCCGCGCCGTCGCCGTTCTTCACGAAGAAGCCCTGGTCGTACTCGAGGCGGTTCGGCGTGCCGGCGACCGCGTACTGCAGGCGGTCGGCGTGGTAGTACTCGAGCTGCTTGCGCGTGCGCTGCTTCATGCTGGTGGTCGCAACGATGCCGAGGTAGACCTCGGGCGGCATGCGCGCTTCCTTCTCCTCGCCGTGCGGCCCGCGCACCACGAGGTGGAACACGTTGTATCCGCCGGTGAGCCTGGCTTTGCGCAGCACCACCTTCGAGCGCCACCCCGGACCGTACTCCGGGAACAGGCGCCGGATGTACTCGTCGCGCCGGCGGTAGCAGCCCGCGCCGTTCAGGATCGGCGTGATGTCCTCGAGCACCGTCTCGATGCCGAGCGACTCGGCGACGGCGCGCCCGAGGCGCAGGCTGTCGGGCTCGGAGTCCTGCTCGGGCATGTAGATGCCGAAGACGTTGGCGGGACCGAAGGCGCGCACGCAAAGCGCCGCGACCACGCTCGAGTCGACGCCGCCCGAGAGGCCGAGCACGATGCCCCTGCGGCGCAGTGTCTTCAGCACCTGGCTGCGCAGCGTGGTGGCGATGCGCTCGACCTCGGTGGCCGCATCCAGGTTAAGCGAGAGGGGATCAAAACGGGCGTTCATACGGCCACCAGTTCCTTCCGTGCGATCTTGCCGTTCTCGCTCTTCGGCAGCTGGCCGCGAAACTCGACCGTCGCCGGCACCATGAACTCCTCGAGCCGCGCGGCGCAGTGGCGGATGACCTCGCGCTCGGTAAGCCCCTCGTCGGCGACCACGATCGCCTTGATCGCCTCGCCCAAGATCGGGTCGGGCACGCCGATCACCGCGGCCTCGCGGATGCTGGCGAGCTCGTAGAGCACGTTTTCCACTTCCTTGGGGCTCACTTTTTCACCGCGCGTCTTGATGATGTCGTCCTTGCGGCCGACGAAGTAGAGATAGCCGTCCTCGTCGGTGCGGAACAGATCGCCGGTGTGCAGCACCTTCTCCCACGGATAGGGGCCGGGCTTGAGCGCACGCGCGCTGGCTTCGTCGTCCGCCCAGTAGCCTTTCATGACGTGCGCGCCGCGGATCACCAGCTCGCCGACCACGCCGGGCGCGACGCGCTGGCCAAGCTCGTCGATCACGTAGGCTTCGGTGCCTGGGATGGCGATGCCCACCGACTCGGGCCGCAGGTCGAGCTGCTCGGGCGGCAGATAGGTGCAGCGCTTGCACTCGGTGAGGCCGTACATCGAATAGAGCTGCGCGCCCGGAAACAGCTCGCGCAGCCGCTCGATGTGGGCGCGCGGCAGCGCGGCAGCAGTGTTCGTGAGGTAGCGCAGGTCCGGGAACATCCCGGGCGCGAGCTGCTTCATCTGCAGCAGCATCGCGGCGAGCGTCGGCACCAGCGGGAAGCCGGTGACGCGCTCAGCCTTGAGCTTTTCCAGCACCACCGCCGGATAGGTAAACGATTTCTCCAGCACCAGCGTCGCGCCCACCTTCGCGCACATCAGCGCCTGATAGAGCCCGTAGTCGAACGCGAGCGGCAGCACCGAGAGGACCACATCATCCGCATGGCTGCCCAGATAGGTCGTGATCGACGTGGCGGCAGCGACGATGTTGGCGTGCGTCATCGTCACGCCCTTCGGGAAGCCGGTCGAGCCCGAGGTGTAGACGATCATCGCCAGGTCGAGATCGATTCCCGGCTGCAAAGGCGCCGGCGCCTCGCCAAAGCTGAACGGCGTGACCAGCGTCGCGGCGACCGCCGGAGCCAAGCTGCGCGCAGCCTCCGCAATCTCGGCGAGGCGCGGCTCGGTGATCAGCAGCTTGGCGGTGCAGTGATTGAGGATGTAGGCGAGCTTTTCGGCCTTGGTGCCCGGGTTGACGACGCTGAACACCGCGCCGGCGAGCAGCGTGCCGAAGATCGAGATCAGCGCCTCGGGCGAGTTGTGCAGGAACACGACCACACGGTCGCCGCGCACTACGCCCTGGCGCCTTAGCTCCACCGCCAGGGCGCCGGAACGCTCGGCGAGCTGCTGATAGGTAAGACGCGCCGCGCCGCAGACCAGCGCAGTCTTGCCTGGAAAGCGCCGGGCGCTTTCGAGCAGGAAGGATTCGACGCGCACCGTCAAGCTACAAGTTCGATCTTGCGAGGTTCGAGCTTGCGCCCTACGTAATTGCTGATCGCGCGGATCGAGTCGAGGTTCTCCGGCAGCATCTCGTCGTCGTGCACCTCGATGCCGAAGGTGGTCTCGAGGAAGCAGACCAGCTCGAGCACGCCGGTGGAGTCGATGATGCCGGCGTCGAGCAGCGATGCATCATGCGTGATGGCATCGCCGTCGTCGCGAAACAGGAAGTTCTCGCCGATGAAGCGGCGCACGGCTAGGCTGATGTCGTGTTTCATGAGCAGGAAGTTTCCGGGCAAGCGAGACGATAGCGGAGCTTCGTGACACGGGAATCGAATTCGAGAGCGCCCTTCAGATCAGCGCCTGCACGAAACAGGAATGCAGGAGCTGCGTCGACAGGATACCGACGAACGCCATGTTGTCGCCGGCCGAGACCGGTCCGAGCGGACTACGGCACTTCTGCACCAGGCGGCGCACGGCGCGCGGCTCGAAATAGCCTGCCCGGGCGATCGCTGCCGGCGAGAGCAGCTCCTCGACATATTGCGGCGCGCCGGCATGCAGGAAGCTCTCGCTATCGGGCGCGCGATACGGCTGCTTAGGCCGCTCCACGATCGACGAAGGCAGATGCCGGCCCAGGCGCTGGCGCAGCACGTATTTCTCGCGCAATCCCTTGAGCTTCATGGCCGGTGCGAGCGCCGCGCCGAGCTCGACCACGCGGTGGTCGAGGAACGGGAAGCGGCCTTCCACGCCATGCGCCATGGCGACCCGGTCGCCCTGCGACGAAAGGATGTAGCCGGGCAGCAGGCAGCCGGTCTCGAGGTACTGGGCGCGCGACAGCGGGTGCCAGGAGGCAAACTGCGGCGGCAGGGTCGAGCGCAGGTCTTCGAGCGGGTCGTAGCCGTTGATCGTGCGGCGCAGGTCGCCGGAGTAGAACTGGCTGATGCGCCGCGTGAGCGCGAAGCGCGGCAGGTGCGAAAACAGCGGGTCGTCGCTTGCCCCGAGCCCCTGGCGGAAAAAAGCCTCCAGGTACTTCGTCGGCTGCGACTGCAGTCCGCCGAGGTAGGGATAGAGCCGGCGCAGGAGCAGCGGCCGCCACTTCGAATCCGGCTGGCGCGCCCAGAAACGGCGCACCATGGCTTCCTTGAAGATGTCATAGCCGCCGAAGACCTCGTCGGCGCCTTCGCCGGTGAGCACCACCTTGAAGCCGTGGTCGCGCACCTGGCGCGAAAGCAGGTACAGCGCCGCCGGCGCGGAGCGCAGCACCGGCCGCTCGGTATGGCGGATCACCTGCTCGAAGCTCGCCGAGATGTCGCCGCCTTTGCAGCGCAGCGACGAGTGGTCCGTGCTCAGCGCGTCCACCAGGGTGCGTTGATAGGCCGATTCGTCGAGCTCGGGACTTTCAAACTCGAGCGAGAACGTGCGCAATGCCTCGTTATGCTGTTTCGCCAGCGCCGTGGTGACGGAGGAATCGAAGCCACCACTCAGATACGCGCCCACCGGCACGTCGGCGCGCATGCGGATGCGCGTCGCGTCGGCCAGCAGCGCTTCGACCTGCTCGCCGGCTTGCGCTTCATCGGCGATGCCGTGCTCGCCGCGCTCGGGGAAAGTGAGCTTCCAGTACGGCTGCACCTTCACCACGCCGTGCTCGGCAATCAGCTGATGTCCCGGCGGCAGCTCGTAGATGCCCTTGAACGCGGTGCGCGGCGCGAGCGGCGACCAGAACGTGAAGCACTGGTCGAGGCCGAGCGGATCGAGCTCGGCGCGCAGGCCCGGGTACAGGAACAGCGACTTCAGCTCCGAGGCGAAGACCAGCACGCCCTGGTGCACGGTGTAGTAGAGCGGCCGCACGCCCATGCGATCGCGCGCCATCACCAGGCGCTTGCGGCTGCGGTCCCAGAGCGCATAGGCGAAGTCGCCGTTGAGCGATTGCACGCCATCGGGGCCGTATTCGGCGTAGGCGTGGAGGATGGTCTCGGTGTCGCAGCGCGTGCGGAACACGCGGCCGCGCGCGGTGAGCTCTTTGGTCAGCTCGACGTAGTTGAAGATCTCGCCGTTGAACGTGACCCAGAGCTTTTCATCGGCGGTCGAGAGCGGCTGGCGCCCGCCGGAGAGGTCGACGATCGACAGGCGCCGATGGCCGAGGCCGGCGCGGTCATCGAGATAGACGCCGCCGTCGTCCGGGCCGCGATGGCGCACCGCCTCGACCATGCGCTCGAGCACGCCGCGCGGCGCGAGCGGGCGGGGCGAGAGCGCAAAGAAGCCGGCGATGCCGCACATGGGTAAGCCAAGCTACGGTGCTTCGTGCGACTTTGACGACCCCCCCGGCTAGTCCCTTTGGACCGCCGTAGAATGGCCCCCATGCCGTTCAAGGCATTCAACTTTTCCCGCTGGATCGACGAGCATGCGCACCTCCTCAAACCACCCGTCGGCAACCAGCTGGTATTCCCTGCCGCCGAGGACCTGATCGTGCAGGTCGTCGGCGGGCCGAACCGGCGCACCGACTACCACGACGACCCTTATGAGGAGTTCTTCTTCCAGCTCAGGGGAAACATCGTGCTGAACGTCATCGAAGACGGCCGGCCGGCCCAGATCCCGGTGAAGGAGGGCGAGATCGTGCTGCTGCCGGGCCATTACCGGCACTCGCCGCAGCGGCCCGAGGGTTCGGTCGGCCTGGTCGTGGAGAGGGTCCGCCCCCGGGATGTGCAGGACGCATTCGAGTGGTATTGCCCGAAATGCTGGACCCGCGTGCACCGCGTCGAGGTGAACGTGCAGAACATCGTCGCCGACCTGCCGCCGCTCTTCGAGGCCTTCTACGCCAGCAGCCGCAAGTGCCCGCAGTGCGGGCAGGTCCATCCCGGGAAGGGCTAACGCAGCAGCGAAAGCCGGATGCGGTTGCGCCTGAAGAGATACGCGTAGTCGCGCGTCGCCGCGAGCTCGTGCGTCAGCAGCACGCCCAGGCCGCCGATCTTGTCCGGATTCATCTGTGGCAGGTGCGCATAGGGGTTGAAGGGCGGCGCCGTATCCTCGTACATCACCTGCACCGCTTCGGGCTGCGCGTCGAGCGTGATCCACACCGGTGCCTGGCAGTCGCCGCGGTGGCCGTGGCGCACGGTGTTGACGAAAAGCTCCTCGAGCACCAAGTTGAGGCGCAGGCAGCGCTCGCGGACAAGGCCGCTTGCGGCGCAGAAGCCCTCGAGGAAAATGCCGATGCGCCGCAGCTCGCCGCGTTGTGCAAGAAACATTGCTGAATAGGCATTTTTCACGCTGGCGGCCATGGGGCTTCGCGCATTATAGAATCCGCGCAAACAACCTCTTGGGAGCCATCATGATGCGCTTTACCGTCGCTGCAATCCTGCTGGGTTTCACGGCCAGTACCTGGGCCGCAGACGTGGGCGAGATCAAGATCCTGAAAGGCGCCGCACACCTCGAGCGCGGCAAGGAAAGCCTGCCGCTGCGCGTCGGCATGCCGGTGCAGGAGACCGACAAGGTGGTCACCGGCGACGACGGCACCGTCGGCATCACTTTCGCCGACAACAGCCTGCTCTCCGTCGGCCCGAACAGCGTGTTCGCGATCGATCGCTATGTGTTCGACTCCACCACGCATGCCGGCCAGTTCGAGAGCACGCTCAGCAAAGGCACGCTCGCCGTGATCTCCGGCAAGATGGTCAAGCAGTCGCCCGACGCCATGCGCGTGCGCACGCCGTCGGCGATCATGGGGGTTCGCGGCACCGAATTCATCGTGCACGTCGATCGCTGATGGGTGTCCTCGCCGTCGCGGCGATCATCGGCCTGGCGGTGTTTTTCCTGCGCCCGGCACCGCAGGAGACGGTGGTCGTGCTGCCCGGGCCCGACGGCAAGGTCGGTACCGTGGTGGTGCAGCGCGGCGAGACCCGGCAGGTGCTCAACCAGCCTTACGCGGCGAGCCGCAGCGGCGAGAACCAGGTGGCGACGCTTTCCGCCAACGAGGTGCGCGACAACTTCGGCGGCACGCTGCAGGCGCTGCCCGCGCGGCCGACGGCGTTCGTGCTGTATTTCATTACCGGCACCGACGAGCTCACCGCGGATTCCAAGGCCGAGCTGCAAGGCGTGCTCGCCGCGCTCAAGGATCGGCCGCTGCCCGACGTGCTGGTGATCGGCCATACCGACACCATGGGCGATGCCGCGGTGAACGATCGCCTGTCCGCGCAGCGCGCCGACACGGTGAAGGGCTTCCTGGTCGAGATCGGCATTGCCGCGGAGCGCATCCGCACCGCGGGTCGCGGCGAGCGCGAGCTGCTGGTGCCGACCGCCGACGAAGTCGACGAGCCGCGCAACCGCCGCGTCGAGATCAACGTTCGCTAAGGCGCTTCGCGCCGACCC